>DAISIS010000275.1:0-7638 GCA_036821925.1 Pirellulaceae bacterium | reverse complement strand
GCAGTTCGGTGGCCCGTCCCTTGGCACCCGCCAGGAACCCGGTGCCGGTACCGAGCGCCACGGCATCGGCGACGCGGACCGTGTCCATCAGAAAACGGCGCCGATCCAACGGCTGCTGTTCGGCCATCAGCGGTCCTCCTGCAGTGTCTGTGCCGCACGAGCGGTTGCCGCGCGCGGCACAGCACAGCGCGGCAGCCAACCACAGGATGCGCAAGCGCGCGTCGCCTCCGGGCAACGCCGGATCTGCCCCCGTCCGGCCAGCACGCCCGTTGCTACCGCCAGCGCGCCCAGCACGGCGCAGCGCCCGCAGCTGGCCAGCCACGCGCGGCGAGGAAGTTCGTGTGCGGCACTCGGTTTCATGATTGCGGTCCCTCCGCCCCCTTGGGATAGAACACCCGCACGCAACGCTCGAATGCGTCCAACACCAGGATTGCGCCGTCCGGCGCGACTGCCACGTCGAACACCCGTGCGACAGACGCGCCCCGCGCATCGACCAGCGACGACGCATTCACACCCAGGCCGCGCGCACCCGCCACCACATGCTGAAACTCGCCGCTCTCCGAATACACCTTGACGCGCGGAATGCCCTTCTCCGACGTCACGAACCGGCCGTCGGGCAGCAACGCCAGGTGCGCTGGATTGCAGCAGCCGAAGAAGCCCGCCACGTCGGCGCCGGCCTGCCCCCACATCGACTGCAGCTCCCCCGTGAACGAAGACGACTCGATCCGCCGCATGCCCGGATTGACCACCCACAACCTCTCATCCGGTCCCACCGCCAGGTCGAAGTAGGCACTCGGAATCACAAAGCCCGGCATGCTCCGGTCCGGATCCACAGTCCCGATCTGCCCTGCCGGACGCCCCTCCCGATCCAACACGTGCACCACGCGCTGACCGGCGTCCGCTACGAATACGCGTGGCCCGCCGACGGCGATCGCCGTCAGCACGGCCTGCGGACCGAAGTCCGGCCAGGCACCGATCGCTTGCCCGGTGCCATCCAGCACCAGCACCTGGCGGCGGCAGCCGACGTAGATCCGCCCCGACTCGCCCGTCGTCGCCGGCTCCACCGCCAGGCAGGTCGGCGTCTGTTCGAGCGGGATGGTCGCCAACACCTCGCCGGCCGAACTCAACCGGACCACCGCCTGATCCCCCGCGACCAGGATCGTCCCGTCCGCGCCGGTGGCCAGCGCTTGCGGCCGCTCCAGCGCCGTCTCGAGCTGTGCGCGCTGGACATACGCTACCAGCTCGGGCGGAACCTCGACCTGCTCCTGCAGATCCAACTCAAAACGGCGCGGCGTCGCATCCGCGCGTTCCCCCCATGTGTCGAGACGCGCCAGGGCCAACGCGGCGACCACGAGCGCCGCAGCGATCACGGCCACCAGGATCAGGCTGCCAGTCCGGACCGGCCGGCTCCCGGTGGGCGGCACAGCATCCGCCATCTGACTCGACTTGTTCGCATCGTTCGTCATGATCGCCGCTTCACTCCCCTGCGCCCCCGCCCGCTGCCAGATCCACACAGGCCATGCGGGTCATGTCGCGCACGATCAGCCGCCCACCCGCCAGCGCCATCGGACCCCAGGCATCGTGCCCGTCCGCAAACACCTGGAATCGCGCCAACGGGTGATAGGCGGCCGTGCTGGCTTCCGCCATCACCAGTTCCCCGTCGCTGCTGAGCGCTAGAATCACGCCGTCAGCCACCATGTACGGACCGTGACCGAATCGATCCTTGCCGCTGTGCCAGACTTCGTTCCCTGCCAGGTCCAAACACACCAGGCGGCCACGATCCTGCTTGCGCACCCCGAGCAGATGCCCCTCGAAAAAGATCGGGGTGTGCTGCTCCGAGTTGAACTGCTTGGGCGCCAGTTCAAAACGCCGCTGCACCTCGATCCCGTCCTGGACAGGAAGCACCTGCAGCATGAGGCTGCCGACCTTGTTGCCATAGCCGCTGCACAAGAAGATCTGCCCCTCGGGCAGAACGACCGGCGAAGGCGACGTCGCAAACTGCTCGAACCAGTCGGTCGACTGCCACAACTGGGTGCCGTCGTCCGCCGAGACACCTATGACCGCACTGCTGGCACAGTAGACGTACATGCGCCGGCCCAGGAACTCCAGCGGCACGATCGAGGCGTGCGTCATCGTCCGGTGCTGCGGATTGGGGGTCGTCCAGATCGGCTCACCGGTCTGGATGTCAAGGGCGGCCAGCAAGGCCTTGGGCCCGGCCGGGGCCAGGATCAGCCGCCCGTTGTCGATCAGCGGACACTGGCCGGTGTACCAGCGGGGTACGTCCGTACCGTACTCCATCGCCAGATCGCGCAGCCACCGGTTTGCGCCGGTCACCGCGTCCCAACACGCCACCTGGCAGCGCGGGCCGATCGTGATGACGGCGTCGTTGAAGACGGCCGGCACGGTGCGCGACATGCCGTGGTTGCGCATGACGTCGACAGGATAGCCGTTGCGCCAGATCTCGCGCCCGTCGTCGAGCGACAGGCAGCGCAGCGTGTCGGCCTTCGCCTGCTCGTCGTAGTCCAACACGTAGACGCGTCCCTGGTCAATCGCCGCGCCTGCATAGCCTTCCCCCAGCGGCACGGTCCACAGGACGGGCGGCCCGCTGTCCGGCCAGCTGCGGGCCAGCGGCGTGGCGTCCCGGCAGATGCCGTCCCGCTCCGGACCGCGAAACCACGGCCAGCTGCCGGCCACGGGGGAAGGCACGCCGGCGCCAGCCTGCGGCGAACCGGCCACCGGCACTGTGGGCGCAGCAGCCAACGCGACCTCCGACCCCACAGGCCGATCCTGCCCCGGCTCGCGCAGGGCCAGATCGTGCGACGTGCCGATGCTGATCCACACACCGATGAGCGCAGCGCCCAGGATCCCTGCTGCCGCAGGGATGATTGCATCTGTCATCCGCCAATTCACATCCGACTCCAGGTGCTCAAAGGTGCGTAACGGCCATTATACGGCTCCGCTCCCCCCATGACACGGGGCGCCAGGGAAAACGGACCTGGCGCATTGAGCCTGATAGTAGTCTGGGCTGGCAGGCTCGGCTGCAAGCTGCGGCGCACGGCGAGTGCGACGCCTGCCTGGCTCACGTTGCCCGGCCGCGGCGATTCACCGATCGCCCCGACGCAACACAAAGAGCTGGAACTCGCCCACCGAAGGCACGCCGAGTTCCTGGCCGGCGCGATCGCGCAGCGCCACGCGGAAGCGTTCGGCCGCCGCGTGGTGGAATGCCTGCGCCGCATAACGCCCCGGATCGCCAATCCAGCAAATGCCGTCCGGGGTCAGTAGTCGATCGATCGTGCGCAGGATCGCCCCGTGGCTGCCGCAGTGGTACAGCACATCCGACGCGAGAATCACATCGTATGACGCGGCCGGCGGATCGTACCAGTCGATCAGTTGTGCCTGCGCCTCCGGAAACCCGTTCTGCCGGGCATTCTCCAGGGCCAGGCAGGTGGCTTGCGGCGCACTGTCGGAAAACGTGACGCGGCAACCTCGCACCAGGGCCGCCAGACCAACCAGGCCGGCCCCGCACCCCAGCTCCAGCGCCCGCGTGCCCGGCGGCCAGGTGGCCTGCAGCACCGCCTCCGCTGTGGGCGTCGCAGCCGACCACAGCGCTGCCCAATACGGATCCGGCCATGCCTCGTCCGGCAGCGTGCCCTGGTGCATGGCCTCCACCTGCGAGTCCAGCACACGATCGGGATCCGCCGGAATGGTCAATCGCAGTGGCACGCCACAGAGTTCCAGGCGGCATTCCTGCCAGCCTCCGGGAACGGCAAACAGTCGATCCTGTGTCGAACCCTGTAACGAACCCTGCAGCACACCACGTGCGCTCGGAATCATGCGCCCCATCGCATTCTTGCCCCTGAGTATGTGACGCAGGCCGCCTCTCCCACTTGCCTTATCCGCGAATAATCCGGATCATGGGAGGCCAACTGGCCAGCTTCCGCAGCCGGCTCGACCCGGGTGCGAACGGGGGCGGCACGGCCGAGTACGATTCAGGTCCAAGCCAAGGAGAAAGCAACATGCCGGATCGAGTATACAAGAAGATCGAAGTTACCGGTACGTCCGCCAGTTCCCTGGAGGAGGCGGTGGAAAACGCCATCGATCGCGCGTCGAAGACGGTCCGGAAGATGCGTTGGTTCGAAGTGGTGGAAACGCGCGGCCGCGTCGATGACGGCAAAGTGGTCGAGTGGCAGGTGACGGTCAAGATCGGCTTCGCGCTGGACGAGTAGGCGCCGGCGCCCGCAACCAGCACACCGCCAACATGCCGCGGGGGGCCTGCGTCCGGCTGCGCCACCGACCGCGCCAGGTCGCGTGCGTCGGTGGCATCCCGAACTCGCCCCTCCGCCGGCCGCAGAACAGACGCCGCTCGCGGTACCCTCAGCGCGTGCCCGGCGGCTGGCTGGACAGCTGGACCAGCGCCTCGGTGACGCGGGACACCTGCAGAGAGTTCATCTGCAGATACCGGTGCAGCCCCCCCGCGTCGGCTGTCCAGGCCGTGTAGCCGTCGTCCGCGATCGTCACGCGGCCCGGCCCGGACAGGTCGAAATACCCCCGGTCCGGAAACACCGCATAGAGCACGCTCGTCAAGTCCCACGTCGGCCGGTTGTGCGGGGGCGGCTCGTACAGTCGATAGGCCTCGGCCAGCGGATGGTGCTCGACGTAGCCGTAGTCCCGCTCAATGCTCACCGCCGGATACGGCACGGCAATGCCGATCTCAAAACCGCTGAATACAACCGGCGTCGGCCAGCTCTTAACCAGCTCCTGGCACGACCGGATGTCGGTCTTCACGTTGTACTCGAGGAACCGCTCGGTCGTGGCCTCCGGCCGAAAGTGCCCGGCCATGATCGAGAGCAACCGCACCTTGCGCTGAACCAGCTCCTTTCCGCTGAGCGGACAGACCGTATCGGGCGGGGATGCCAGCAACTGCGCCAGGTTGGTGGAAAAGCCGACCTGGGCGATGCTGACCGACTGGTCGGGCTGCTGGCTCAACACCTTGCGGAGGACGTCGGTCCCGGCCGGGGTGTGAGCCCCGTCGAGATCGTGCGGGAACCGCAGCGCGTGGCTGTCCTGCACGCTGTCCTGCACACGGGCGAGTTGCAGAAACTTGCCTTCGTCGGGGGTGATGCCGCTGCGCGCCATCCCGATCGGGATGTCCCCCCGGCCGTAAAAGGTGTTGATCGCATCGACCAGCTCGGCGGCCCAGGCATGGTCCTTCGTGATCGTCACCGCCAACAGCTCGCACTGCCCGCGACTCTGCAGCGCGTGAATCACGCCCAGCGCCAGAACATCATCAACGTCGTTCCCGATGTCCGTGTCGAAGATCAACCGCACAGGCTCCGCCGCCCTGGCACACTCGTCCACCAAAAGTCCCGCCAACATCGACACCACCAGTATCATGGCCAGCGCGCGCATGTCTTGTCGCTCCCCCCGCCCAAGAACCAGAAAAAAAGTCACCGGCAGCCTCCGGATCGCACCGGGTGTCACTACTGCGTACGGATACCCGCACAGCCGTCTCAGATCAAGGTGTCGTCGCGGCAGACCAGGACCCACGCCGGGCGCTCCCGTCCGGCGCGCGACAGGCCGTCTTCCTGCGCCGGCTGGAACTTCGGCCCCAGCCAGGTCAGGAACGCGCCCAACCCGATCGCCGCGCCCCCCACGGCGATGAGCATCACAAACCCGACCACACGATCCCAGCGCTTGTACAGGTAGATCGGCGGCAGGATCAACGCCACCACCCCATCGAGCACGGAATCCTTGAACGCCATCAGCACAATCCGCAGGAAATACAGCACCACGACCAGGGCCCCGCCGATCTGCAACACCATCCCCGAGTTGTGCATCACGTCTTCCTGCGGCATGCTGACCATCCCGATCGCAAATCCGACCAGTCCGAGCAGCGCAAGCAGAATCATCCACCAGGGCGCGCCTTTGATCAGACGCTGTTGATCCACCTTCTCGCGGGCGATCTGCCGCTCCGCCCGGTCCAGCGCCTCCACCCCGTGCGTCGGCAGGTCGCCCAGGTCCTCGTCGTCCGCCTCCACCGAGACCCCGACCCGCGTCTTCAGGCGGCGACCGATCCGCGTGTCATACCCGCACATCACGCAGAGCACGGCCACCTCGCCCAGTTCCGCACCACAGCCCGGACAGCGGCGGATGCCGGCGCGCATCCCGACATCGTCCAGCAGTGCCGACAGCGGTTTGCCAGTGCCCGCCTGCTGCGCACCCGGCGCAGCGATCGTCAACACCGCTCCGCATTTGGGACACTTCACCCGCTTCCCCGCAAGCTCGTCTTTGGCAGCAAACTGCTGCCCGCATTGACAAACAACTTTGATCGGCATGCAGCACCTGATTCCGGCTCCGGCCACCTACGCACGCACACAGGTCGGTCCATCTACCAAGCGTAGCGATTCCAACCCAATATAGGGGGTAGCCCAGGGGATCCATCGTGATTCCGTCGACTGCGGGCGGGGCCGGCCCGCGGCAGTCGAGGCGTATCGCACAACTGCTTATTGTGCACACAGTGGCGAGGGGAAACAAGCCGCGCGTGGCGATGGCGAGGCCCTGCCAAAATGGCAGCGGGGCGCAGCGTGTCGGTGGTGTCATGCCGGGTCGCGCGCCGGAGCTAGATGCGGGAGCAGCCGGGGTCAGGTGCAGAGAGGAGTGGGCAAAGCCGGGGAAAACCGGGGCCCGGTGAAATCAGATTTCGTTTGGCGCAGGAATTGCCTTCCTGGGGTACCACGACCTAGTTGGTGTACCAATTTGGCAGCCGACGGCCGGCACCGCAGGTCCGGGCGGCACGAGATACGAGCGATGTGAAGCGACAATGGGAGGTGAACAGCACATGTCGACGGGGACCAAGAAGAAATCCACGAAGAAGATCCAGCTGCAGCCTTTGGGCGATCGTGTGGTCGTCCAGCGTGAGGCTTCGGAAGAGCGCACTGCGGGTGGAATCGTGTTGCCGGACACAGCCAAGGACAAGCCCGCGCGGGGGACGGTGATCAGCGTCGGCAACGGCAAGATGTTGGAAGACGGGACGCGTGGCGCGATGCAGGTGAAGGTGGGCGACCGGGTGGTCTTCAGCAGTTATGCGGGGGAAGCATTCAAGGTGGAAGACGAGGAACTGCTGCTGATGCGGGAAGACGACATCTTCGCCGTCCTCGACGAGTAATGTGAGCAGCGGCATTCATTCAATCGCAACTGCAGGTCGGGCGGTCGAGTGCGCGGCCTGTATCGCAGCTTAAAGGGAGAATATTCATGGCCAAGATGATTGCTTTCGATCAGGAAGCGCGCGATGCGATCCGACGCGGCGTTTCCAAGTTGGCGCGCACCGTGAAGGTGACGCTCGGCCCCAAGGGGCGCAATGTGATCCTGCAGAAGAGTTTCGGCTCCCCGACAGTCACCAAGGACGGCGTGACGGTGGCCAAGGAGATCGACCTGGAGGACGTCTATGAGAACATGGGCGCCCGGATGGTCCGCGAGGTAGCGAGCAAGACGAGCGATGTGGCGGGGGATGGCACGACGACCGCCACGGTGCTGGCCGAGGCGATTTTCAACGAAGGACTCCGCGCGGTCGTGGCCGGCGTGAATCCGGTGCAGATGAAGCAGGGCATCGAGAAGGCGGTCGCCGATCTGGCGGACAAG
>DAISIS010000274.1:0-7683 GCA_036821925.1 Pirellulaceae bacterium | reverse complement strand
CGACGGTCTGCCGGCTGGCCAGTCCCTGGTGGTGAGACACCGGTTGGCCGTTGCGGAATACGATCAGAGTCGGCACGGAACGGACCCCGTAGGTCTTGGCCAGCTTCTTGCTGGCGTCAATATCCACTTTGACGATCTTCACGTCCGAGCTTTCAGCCGCCATCTGATCGAGCATGGGCGTCAGTCGCTTGCACGGACCACACCAGTCGGCATAGAAATCCACCAGCACGGGCTCTTCGGAGTCAAGCACGGCGGCGCCAAAACTGTCGGTGGTCACCTCTTCCACCGCGCGGGATGCCACCGCATTGGTCGGACGAGCGGCCATGTGGGACAGGTTGTCGGACGCCGGCCGGGAGTCTCTGCGGTCCGCAACTGGCTCCTCGGCGCTGGCCAACGCAATCTGCTCCGGAAACTGGCCGGCATCGTCCGCCGATTGTGGGCTGCGCCACGGCCGGCGCGTCGGCGCGGTCGCAGCAAGGTCGTTCTTCGGCTCGGCCTGCGCCGCACCCAGTTCGTCCCGCCCTTCACGCAGTGACGTTCTCTTCGACGTGATTCCGCAGCCGACCGACAGCATGCAGAGCAGAATCAGGAGCAAGCGCACGGTCTGAGTGGTCGGGGATTCTCGATGTGCCATGTCACGAATTCTCCGTAATTCGGTTTGCCGCATCGCCTCATGCAATGCCCGTCACAGTGGCAGACGCGCGGCACGTCGATCCGGTTACAGACGAGACACCGGCCCGCACCCGCGCGCAACGGCAGTGATGCCGCAACCCTCGCCGCGACGCGCGCTGTGAGATCGCTTCCGTCCAACCACTCCTGGCCGGCACCAGACCGCCACAACGGGGAGACGGGGGCGGTATGATACCCGTTCGCCCCGCACCACATAAGACGAAATTGTGGCTGCCCAACGCGCAAACGAGCAACCTGGGGAACCTGTGGCGTCTAGGGAGCTCGGGCGTGTGGGTCCCGGGGCCTGCGTTACCGGCTGCGGAACCAGCGCCCAGAGCGCCGAGAGCCGCGATCGCGGCGTCAGCCGCGGGGAGCCGGCACTTGGTCAGTGCCCGCACCGCCGCGGCTGCGCCGATCGACTGCCGCTGGCGCGCCGGCGCGGCAGTGGCCCCGGCCACACCGGCTCTACACGGGGGCGCTCACGTTGTCCCACTTAATGCCAACACGTCGCAGCGCGTAGCCCAGCTCCTTCAGGTAGTCGCCGTAGCAGGTCATCCAGTGGAAGCCAGGCATACGTTCGGCCACCACCTGATCCGACACGTCGTAGGCCACGTCGATCTGGTCGCGGCAGATCGGCAGGAATGGCGCATCGGCGATCGTGCCGAGCAGCCCCATCCAGCGTTCGGACTTGAAATCGGGGGCGATATTCGTCACCACCTGCCCCTTGGGCATCTCCACCTTCGGCGCGGCCCCGTAGTCTGACTCGAAATGCGTCACCAGTCGCACCGGTTCCAGAGTCTTGCCGTTCATCTTCCGCGGGCCGGTGCAGTGGGCCAGCGTGATCACACCGTCGTGCGGATAGGTCGGATCGTTGAGAAAGACCGGCTGACCGCTGATATTCCCCAGCAGAATCCCGGAGGGAATCACGACGAAATCCGACTCGCAGAAGGCCAGATACCCGTCGTCGTTGAGTGTGCTGAGCGTCAAGCAGGCGGTGGTCTGGGCCTTGGGAATGATGATCGACATGCACCCGTTGATCGTGATGGCCCGGCAATTCGCCTGCTGCATGACGCGGCGGAGAACCTGGTCGAGCAGCATGCAGTTCTCGACGAATTCCCGCTTGGTCTCCAGCGTGGTGTCCGGCAGCGCCAGATAATCGCTGGTGCGTTTCTTGGCCAGCGCCACCGCTTTTTCGTCCGCCCGCGCCTCGGCAATCAGCTTGTCCAACTCCGGCTCGTAACTGACCGTCACCAGATCCATGTTCCAGATCTTCTTGACCAGCGCCGGCACGACCCCCTCGGGCTGAGCCCACGCCGCCGGCCCGCCGACGCACAAGATCTTGCTGCCACGCGTGTTCTTGAGCCCGCACAGCGCCCGGAGCCGCCAGACGATGTCCTGCACATTGTCAGTCACTACGTCCTCGAACGCGATGTGCCGCAACGCCAGCTGGTCCGTGTGCTGCCGCAAGAACCGCGGGCTCACAATCTCGTACTGCAGATACACCGGACCACTGCGATGGCGCTGGAAAATGATCACGTCCTTGCCAAAGTCCTTGCAGCCGTCGATCGCGCCCCCCGCACCGTACACGATCACCACGTCCGCCGCCTTGAGCTCCGCCGACTCCGCCACCTGCCGCGCGTCGTTCACCGACGCTACCTTCGCAAACTCCACCGGGAAGTCGGCCGACTGGCGAATCGACGCCAACTCCTGCTCGATCCGCCCCACCTCCTGCGCGGCCACCTCCGGCGTATGCACCCCTCCCCAACCACGCCAACTCGTCATCGGGGCCGGCTGCGGATGATCCCATACCAGCACCGGAAACACCTTCAACGGCTGCCGCGCCGGCGGCATCGGCAACTCCCCCTCCGCCCCCTGCGCCAGACTCGTCCAGCTCAAGCCGCTCAGCACACCTCCACCCACCGCAGCAGTGGCCAGAAACCCGCGCGGCCATAACGCTAACCCCTGATGCCAGGCACTGTCCGGACAGCAATGACAGGCGGCGCCCGTGTGATGAGAATGACCGCAACGGTCTTTGGAATCGGACATCGTTTCTTCTCCCCTGTGAGACAAATCAACTAGCCAGCCGTGTCCCCGCAATATGCCATGGCTTGTTGCATATTGCGTCTGATTAAGGCCCGTGATACGATTTGAAACATGCGTGTACCCTACATGGATATTGACGCCCAGTACATGGATGCGCCGCACCGGCGGGTTGTGGATCTGCGGCCCGACGGTCTGGCGGACGTCCCGATGCTGGGCACGTATTCTTATTCCCGCGCGCGGCCCGACCTGCCCGTGCATCGCCACGCAGGCGGCTGGGAGATCTGTTATCTGGAGCGGGGCAATCAGGTCTTCCAGGTGTGCGACGAGACGTATCGGCTGCGGGGTGGTGACGTGTTCACGACGTTTCCGGACGAGCCACACAGCACGGGTGGCCGCCCGTCTGAGCCTGGCGTGTTATATTGGCTCAACGTGCGGCGGCCGGCTCCAGGCCAGACGCTCCTCGGCTGGCCGCCGGCGGAGAGTCAGGAGTTGCTCGTGGCGCTGGACGCGCTGCCGCATCGGCATTTCCGTGCCACGCCGCACACGAAGACGTTATTCAAGGAGTTGTTCCGGTGGCACGACAGTCCCGCGAGTCCGGGCCGGACGTTGCGGTTGCGGCTGGCGGTAACCCGGCTGTTGCTGGAGATCGTGGACGCCGCGAGCCGGCGGGCCAAGTCGCCGTCGTCGGAGCGGATCAGCGAGATCATCCGCCTGGTGCGGCGTCATCCGGAACGGGACTTCCGGCTGGACGACCTGGCGCGGCACGCGCGGTTGTCGCTGTCGCACTTCAAAAAACGTTTCCGTGCGGAGACCGGCCTGTCGCCGCGTCAGTTCATCCTGCGCGACAAGATCGAGGCGGCCAAACGCATGCTGCACCAGGACGGCACGTCGGTGACCGGCATTGCGTTGGATCTGGGCTTTGTGTCATCCCAGTACTTCGCCACGGTGTTCAAGCGAATCACGGGTGTGACGCCATCTCGGTACCGGCATCGCCGGGAGATGCCGCAGCCGAGCCAGCGTGGCCACGACGGCCAGAGTTAGCGTCCGCGGCGCGTTCCGCCGGGAAGGCGTGCCCCCGCCCCGAGAGGACGAATCCGTGAACAGCCGCTCCAGCACCACTCGCACGTCGTGGCCGACCACACTGGGTATGGCGTGTCTGTCGCTGCTGGTGTGTGCTGCGGCGGGCGCGTCAGAGCGGGCGGAGGACGCCGAGATCCAGCTGGCCCAGGATGCGCCGGGTCCACTGCCTCCGGAAGCGAGCCAGGCGTTGTTTCGCGTGCCGCCAGGTTTGCGTGTGGAGCTGGTCGCGAGCGAACCGCACCTGGCCGATCCCGTGGCCATGGCGTTCGACGCGCGGGGGCGCATCCTGGTCTGTGAGCTGCACGGCTACAACCTCGAAGGCTATCTGGACGTCACGGAGCTCAACCAGTCGGGTCAGCTGGACCGGCAGGTGCGCCGGATTCCGGCCAGCGACGAGGCGATTCGGCGCGCGGCGGAGGACCAGTACGGAACGGTCAAGCGTCTGGAGGACACCGACGGGGACGGGCGTGTCGATCGCGCGACGGTCCTGGCCGACCGCCTGCCTCCCTGTTACGGCGTGGTTCCTGCGCGGGATGGGGTGCTTGTGCTGTGCGCGCCGGACATCGTGTTTCTGCGCGACGCGGACGATGACGGGCAGGTTGACGAGCGGGAGGTGTTGTTCACCGGTTTCGGCGCCGGCGAGCTCTGGACGCGGATCAACAATCCGCGGTGGGGCGTCGACAACTGGATTTACGGTGTCAGCGGGCAGAGCAGCGGCGGCACGATTCGCGGCCCGCACCTGTCCCACGATGTGGCGCTCAGTTCCGTCTGTTTTCGTTTCCGGGCCGACGGCAGTGCGTTGGAGCCGGCCAGCGGCTGGACGCACGGTTTCGGCCAGGCGCTGGACACCTGGGGGGATCGGTTCCTTTGCACCAACCAGCAGCACGCACTGCACGTCATTCCGATCGCCCACGAGTATCTGACCCGCAACCCGTTCTATGCGGCCCCCGAGCTGGTGTGGAACGTGAGCAGCTACGGGCATCCGGCCCGCGTGTATCCGACGAGCCAGCCCGACCCGTGGCGCCGCGCGCGGGCCGCCGATCCGGAGTGGGTCAAGTTCTACGGCGCGCTGGAGGCGACGGCCAACGGGTATTTCACAGCCGCCAGCGGCCAGACCATCTATCAGGCGACCGAACTGGGCGCCGCCTACCAGGGGAACCATTTCAGTGTCGACAATGCGCAGAACCTGGTGCATCGCTGCGTGCTCATCCCCCAGGGGGTGACGTATGCGGCCCAGCGTCCGGACCCCAACGAGCAGTCGGAGTTTCTGACCTCGACGGAACAGTGGTTTCGGCCGGTCAATCTGCTGACCGGGCCGGACGGGATGCTGTACATCGTGGACATGTACCGCGACATCATCGAGGACTATTCGGCGATACCGCGCTACCTGCAGCAGCTGTATGTGAAGTCGCTGATTGCCGGCGCCAACCGGGGCCGCATCTGGCGGGTCGTCCCCGAGCATGCCCACCAGCGCCGATCGATCGACCTGGCAGGCATGCCGAGTGCCCAGCTGGTGTCCTGTCTCGCGGACGCCAACGTATGGTGGCAGGAGACATCGCAGCGTCTGCTGGTGGAGCGGAGTGACAGGTCGGTGTCCGGGCTGCTGCGCAGCCAGCTCGCGCAGTGCGACGTGCCGCACGGCCGTCTGCGCGCGCTGTATGTTCTCGAGGGGCTCGCACTGCTGACGCCGGACCTGATCACCACGGCACTGGCGGACGCCTCACCCGTCGTGCGAGTGCACGCGTTGCGGCTGGCCGAGCGATGGATAGCGGAGCCGGCGGTGCTGCAGGCGATGCTGCGTCTGGAGGCGGACCCGCATCCACGCGTCCGCCTGCAGTTCGCGCTGTCGCTCGGCACCAGCGATTCCGCGCCGGCCGTCTCCGCGCTGGCGCAGCTGGCCGCCCGCGAGGATCTCGACACCTGGCTGGAAGCCGCGCTGGTGAGTTCGTCGCTGACGACTGCGGACCGGCTGGTGACGCAGCTGTTGCAGGATCTGGCGCGACCCCCTGCCGTCTCGCTGTTGCACGCGTTGTGTTCGGTCGTCGGTGCGCGTCGCGAGCCGGGTCAGTTGCCCCGGCTGCTCGCGACATTGGCGCGCCGGGGAGACCAGGACCCGCCGCCCGTGCAGGCAGCCTGCCTGGCCGGACTGCTGGACGGCCTGCAGCGCGGAGATGCCGTCGCGCAGCCGGCACCGGACATCGTGCCGCCCATCCAGCGGCTGCTCCGGTCGGAGCGGGCTGCCGCGCAGCGTCTGGCGCTGCAGATCGCGCATCAGCTGCGCGTCGCGCAGCTCGAGGAGATGCAGACGCTCTTTGCGGAGGCGTATCAGCAGGCGGTGGACGAGCGTGCGCCGCTGGACGAACGCCGCAGGTCGATCGGTCTGCTGGCAGCGGCGCCGCCGGACACGCTCCAGGCCGTGGCCGAGACGTTGCTGTCTCCGCAGCAGCCGGTCGAACTCCAGATCGCGGTCGTGCAGGCTGCCGGACAGACGGACGAGTCGCCGACCATTCCCCTGCTGCTCGACCAGTTCGCCGGCTGCACACCGCAGCTGCAGAGTGCCGTGCTGGATGTCGTATTCACCCGGCAGTCGTCCCTCGCGCTGTTGCTCACAGCGCTCGAGCACGGCACCGTTCCGCGACACGTGCTGGACGCCGCCCGCCGCGAGCGGCTGCTTGCCAACCACGACCCGGACATCGCGCGCCGCGCACAGCGGATTCTGCAGGACCCGGACCGGCCGACCGGTCGGCAGCCGGTGCTGGATCAGTACCGTGGGGCGTTAGAACTGCCGCGCGACCGGCAGCGTGGGCAGGCGGTATTCACAGCCCAGTGTGCGAAATGTCATCAGCTGGGGGATCAAGGCTATGCCGTCGGTCCCGACCTGCTGACCGCCAAGACACGCGCCGACGAGACGCTGATGTCCGACATTCTGGACCCCAGCAACCAGATTACGGTGGGCTACAACACCTACAACGTCCTGACCACCAACGGACGCATTTTCACCGGGGTGCTCGTCTCCGAGACGGCAACAGGCATCACGTTACGGGCGGAGGAGGGGAAGGACTCCGTGATCTTGCGGCGGGACATTGACGAGCTGACGATGTCGGCCATTTCGATGATGCCGGAGAATCTCGAGCAGGAAGTCTCGGTCCAGGACGTTGCCGACCTGCTGGGCTTTCTGCGCCAGACGCTCGGGTCCGCTGCGTCCCCTGCAGTTGTGCTGTTTGACGACGACGCCGGGTTCCCCGAGTGGCTCGATCAAGGTGACGGCGTGGCTCAGGTGGTGACCACCGATGCGTATCGGGGCGCGGCAGCGCTGGAAGTACAGCCGCTGCAGCGGTTCTCGGCCGCCATTCCGGGCTGGGAGTACCGGATCACCGAGCATCCCGGGCCCGGGGAGTATCGGTATCTTCGTTTCGCCTGGAAACAGGCGCACGGCGACGGCGTCATGCTGGAGCTCGCCGCGGCAGGCGACTGGCCGGGCCCCGAATCGCCTCGCCAGCGTTACTACAGCGGCCAGAATCTCACGCCGTGGCAGGCCACGTGCGTCTGTGCGGACCGGCCCACCGAGTGGACCGTCGTGACGCGCGATCTCTGGCAGGACATCGGCAGTTTCACGCTTACGGGCATCGCGCCCACAGCGATGGGCGGCGCAGCGATGTTCGATGACATCCAGCTGCTCAGCACGCCCGACGACTCCGCCCCCAGTTCCCCGCCGCGGTAAGGGGGCAGGCCGCGTATCCGGGCCGGCGGCGCGGCGCTCAGGACCCACCACGCGCCGGCAAGGGGCGCGGGACCGGTTCCCGGGGGCCGCAGCGCGTGTGTCACCCGGTCCGTTTCTTCTTCTTGGTGCGGCGGCCCGCGACAGCCTGTCTGCCTTTCCGCACATCGGAC
>DAISIS010000273.1:5119-7718 GCA_036821925.1 Pirellulaceae bacterium | reverse complement strand
CGACCGGCTGCCTGGAATATGCCGTGGCCCAGACGCACGAGCGGATGCAGCCGATCGTGTTGACCGCTTCACCCGCGTATTGCCAGAGCCCGGCGCACATCGCGCAGCCGCCTCTGGTGCGGCAGACGACAGTCGGTGCCAGTTATATGTCACCAACGGTGGCCGAGAGTCTCCCCGCGGCGATCACCGCTTCGGAATTGGTGCCCCTGCCAGCTGGCTCCCCCTGGCGCAGCTGCGCGACTCAAGCCCCCGCGCCCGTCGTGCAATACACCGTGCCGGCCCCCGTGGTGACACCCGGCCCGCGCGTCGAAGCGCTGCGGCCGGTGACCGATCCGGCTGTGCCCGACGGATACGTCGTGGGGCGCAGTCTGATGGGCGAACCCAAACTCTTCAAGCCGGGGCAGCCCATGCGGAACCTGATCCGGTATCTGAGCTTGTGACCGTCCGCCGAGTGGCTCGCCCCGGGCCGCCAGAAGTGGCGGCAAGAAAAAAGGAGAGGCCGACGATTTGGTCGACGAGGGGCAGAATCGTCGAACCAAAAGCTGCCAGCCCCTCCGTTTGGAAAGCTAACGGACACGCTGATTCTATTCATTTCGGGGGGCCATGCAAGCGGTCAGGCGACATGCAGCCACAGATTGCGGGTATTGGCGTCCTGGGGGTATGTCGGTAGCGGTTGGGCAAGCTGTACCGGTGCGACGGGTTTCCAGCCGGTTCAGCGGTACGCGCGCAGCTCGCGGGGGAGCGGGAAGTGGACCTCTTCGCTATGGAGCGAGCGGTATTCGATCGCCGCTCCATAGCGGTCGTGAAGGTGCTCCACGCACTGCTGGACGACAGATTCCGGGGCGCTGGCGCCGGCCGTGACCAGCACGGTGCGCTTGCCCTCCAGCCACTCCGGGCGCATGTCCTGAGCGCTGTCGATCAGGTAGGCATCGACCCCGCATTCGCGGGCCAGTTCCTGTAGCCGCTGGCTGTTCGAGCTGTTCTGGCTCCCGACGACCAGCACCACATCCGCCTCGCGCGCCAGCGAACGGACGGCCTGCTGCCGGTTCTGAGTCGCGTAGCAGATGTCGTCGCGCGGGGGCCCGACGAGTTGCGGAAAGCGTCCGCGCAGCCGTTGGATGATCCGCTCCGCGTCGTCCACGCTCAGGGTCGTCTGGGTCAGGTAGGCCACTTTCGCGTCGGCCGGCAGATCCAGCTGGTCCACGCTCGCCTCGTTCTCCACCAGGCGAATGGCTGCCGGCGCCTCGCCCATGGTGCCAATCACCTCGTCGTGCCCTTCGTGTCCGATCAGCAGGATCGTATACCCTTCCTGCGCGAAGCGGAGCGCTTCGCGATGCACCTTGATGACCAGCGGACACGTGGCGTCGATCGCGTGCAACTGCCGCTGCGCCGCCTGTCGCCGGACGTCGGGCGACACGCCGTGCGCGGAGAACAGCAGCGTGGCGCCGGGCGGCACGTCGTCGATCCGGTTGACGAACACAGCGCCCTTGTCGCGAAACGCGGCGACCACGTGCCGGTTGTGGACAATCTCGTGGTACACGTAGATCGGGGTACCGAACACCTGGATCGCCAGGTCCAGGCTTTCAATCGCCATGTTCACGCCCGCACAGAACCCTCGCGGGCTGACCAGAATTGCACGCATCATGGATCGACTCGCCTCAACATGTGCCGCGGCCACACGCTGCACGCACGTGCGCACATCGCGACCGACCGCGCGACCCCCGTGCTTGTTCGTTCGCATGCATGCCGATTCACGCACCCAACTGCGGTATCACCCCCACCAGGAACCCGGCCAGCCGGTCGGCGGCGCGGCGGGCGGTCTCCTGCAGCTTCCAGATATCCTTAATACTCCCCGGCCGCTGGAAAATGGCGCGCGTCGCCGCGCCCAGCTTGCCCGCCAGCGACTGCTGATCCAGCATGTGTTCCACCTCCGGCGGCAGGCGGTCATCCAGCCCGTCGGTGATGATCCGCACCGCCAGGAAACGCACCTGCCGCTCGCGGCAGACGTGTGCGATCGCCATCGTCTCCATGTCGCAGGCCACGGCGCCGAACTCCGCCGCCAGCCGCTCCTTGTCCGCACGCTGGCGGACCAGCTGGTCCACGGTCAGCAGCCGGCCGACGTGCAGGGACGGGTTGGCCGCGGCCACCTGCGGCGCGATGCGGAAGCCCACGTCCAGCGTCCGGCGTGCGCTGTCGACGATCGAGTCGGCCATCAGGATGTGGCCGCACTTGAGTGCCGGCACCAGGGCGCCCGCGAATCCGGTCGCCACCACCCACTGCGGACGATGGATCTTGATCAGGTCCTCTGTGGCGTGCCGGGCTGCCTGCTGCCCCACCCCCGACTCGGCAATCAGCACGCGGCGGCCGTCGAGTTCCCCCAGGCGTTCCACAAACGCCGGGCACTCGGTCGTCACTACATGCGTCGCCCGGTCGACCAGCCCGCCAGATTCCAGGCCGAGTGCAAACACCAGCGCCACGTCCGGCGGCGGTGCGGCCGCGGCCGCCGCATTACCGAGCGGATCCTGGCCCGGTTGCGGCCGGCGAGCGGT
Source organism: Pirellulaceae bacterium (assembly GCA_036821925.1). GTDB lineage: Bacteria > Planctomycetota > Planctomycetia > Pirellulales > Pirellulaceae > JAAYDI01. The sequence continues at coordinate 5,169 of DAISIS010000273.1, read as the reverse complement.
CTGCACGAAGTGCTTCGCCCGCTCGACCGCCTGCTGCACCTTCTCCTCAG
>DAISIS010000273.1:0-5019 GCA_036821925.1 Pirellulaceae bacterium | reverse complement strand
GCGGTCTGCACGAAGTGCTTCGCCCGCTCGACCGCCTGCTGCACCTTCTCCTCAGCCATTTCGTTCAACAGATTAGTTACCACCCACCTCAGCCACATGATGTCCTCGTTCTGCTCTCGCCTGTCGTGGCACCCTATCCGGTGCGAACCGAGTCGGAACAGCCAACTTCTCCCGGCGCCGGCGGGGCAGACACGCACCCCGGCCGACACGAGGCCGCCGCTGGCTCACGGCCGATCCGATGATGCGACCACTTCAAAGATCTCGCCGCTCTGCCGATCCAGCTCCGGGACGGCGACGGCGCGAATCAGCTGCTGCTCAGCCTCCAACTCGTCATGGATCAGCTCCGGGGTAATCGCCGCTGTGAATCCGTAGTTGCCCGGCTGCTGGTAACGGGCGATCTCCTGCCAGTTCACAAAGATGTGCGACACACGCAGCTCTCTGAGCCTGGCACGCCGTGCCTGCGCGTCGCGGTCGCGCAGCAGCTCCTCCAGGACAGACGTATCGAAACAGGTGCTGTAGAACGCCGGCACGCGCAGGTTGAACACGGCGGCGTCTCCCACGACCAGCGCCCGCCGCCCCGGCGGCACGTGCTGGTTGAGGTAGCGATGAGCCACCGTCACGGTCGTCAGCTGCGGATCGTCGCGCAGCTGCGTGAGACGCACCAGGTACCGGTTGTCGGCCACGGGACGCGATACGACCATCACGAAGCTGGCGGCCAGCCCCAGTCCCAGCACCGTCCACATCGTGCCACGCCACACGCGCGACGAAGACCACGTCGCGCCGATCGCCCCCACCAGCGCAAAGAGCGGACACGCCGGGACCAGAAAACGATCGAGTCGATGGGTGGTCAGCCACCACACCGCGACAAACACCAGGCCGCCGATCAGCCAATAGGCCGCCTGCCGCAGCGTCCGCCGGCGCACCAGCACGAGGGCTGCAAACGGGACCAGCAGCGGGCTGTGATGGACGCTGTCGCCCAGCAGCAGCCGCAGCGCAGCCCAGGCCTGGGCCGGCGAATACCGACGCCCCTCGGCATCCACCGGCACCCGGTGCGCACACTGGAACTGAACCACCTGCTCCGGCGTCCGCGGCTGACTGGCAAAGACGCGGGGCAGCAGCGGATACACCGGGTTGCCTGTCTGTACCCAGTTCTTGCCATACCAGAGGCCGCACGCCAGCAGCACCGCCACGACAAAGGCGCTGACCGTCCGCAGCCAGTCACGCCGGCTCATCACCAGCACCACGATCAGCAGCGGCAGGACCACCAGCACCACGCAGGTGTACTTGCAGGCCGCGGCGGCGCCTGCCATCCAGCCGGCCAGCCACACGTAGCCGCGCGCCGCGACCGGGTCCGCACGCCGCTCATCCAGCCATCGCTTCGTGGCGTATGCCGCAGCGAGCAGGTAGAACCCGATCACACCTTCATTCAGGCCGTTGGCCGAGACGTGCGTGATCCAGGGGGTTGACAGGTACAGGAGCGCCGCGACGACGCCGGCCTCGCGCGACACACAGCGACTGGCGGCTGAATACAACAGCAGCGCTGTGAGCGGGGCAAAGAGCGCCATCACAAGCTTGCCCGCCAGCGCGCCCCACCACCAGCCCTCCTCGCCAGGCGTTACGGCCATGGTCAGCGCCGCCAGCGCTTCGGCCCCCAGCGGCATGTTCCCGTACACGTTGTGCGGCAGGTACGCGATGCGGCCTCTCTGCACCCACTCGCGCGGCACCTGCAGGTGATACTCCAGCACGTCGAAATCCAGCGGCGGCAACAGCGCACCACCCACAATCACCAGCAGGAACGGCAACGCCCACCACCAGGCCCGCAGCGGCTGACGCGCTGGCGCGGCCGGCTCGTCCCCAGCCGCCCCGGCAGACGCCCCGGCGGCCGCACTGGCCGGCCGGTCCGCCCGCCGCGCCGCCACACGCCGCGCCTGCCAGACCGACACGGTCACGATGGCCAGGCCGGCGGCGACGAACACCAGCGGCTGGTTCAGGCCGCCCAACAGGCCCACGGCCAGAGTCAGCAGCGACAGGCCGCTCAAGCCAATCCCGGTGGCAAACGCAAAGCACTCCAGACGGCTCAGCTGCCGCGCGATGTGCGCGCGAGACAGCACCAGCCAGCCGAGCAGGAAGGCCACGCCCCACACCGTGCCGGCCAGGAGCAGCAGCGGAATGCGGTCGGCCACCGCCACGTCGCCGACCGGCGCCGCCCGCCACTGCTGCACCAGTTCCTCCGGGACCAGGAAAAACCCCAGCAACTGATAGCGATACAGATCCAGCTGGCGGGCGATCGGCACGCGGAAGAAGTACACCGCGTACAGGCCGCACAGCACGACAAACACGGCCGCCCCGGCGGCCGCCAGCAGAGACTCACGCGCGCGCCGAAAGGCCGTTCGCTCGGGGGGCAGATCCGCCGCCCCCGCTGTGTCCGCGGCCGGGTTCTTCGAGTGTTTCGCCACGACCAGGGCCCCTGGGTCTGATTTCGCCTCCGAGTCCGGCAGCGTGCCTGCCACACCTGCTCCGCCAAGCTATGATTAAGGGTTGCTGGCCGTCACGCAAGGGCGTGGCAGGCGATTTGAATCATCAGGGCGAAATGGCTGACCCATGACCTACGAATCTCGCAACCGCCTGCAGGGGATCTTTACTCCGAACGTCGTGCCGCTGGATGATCGCGGCGAGATCAATGAACGCGAGCTGCGCCGCTACGTCGATTGGCTCATCCAGCGCGGCGTCCACGGTCTGTATCCCAACGGATCGACCGGCGAGTTCACCCGGTTCACGGCCGACGAGCGGCGGCGGATTATTGAGATTATCGCCGACCAGACGGCCGGGCGCGTGCCGATCCTGGCCGGGGCGGCGGAGGCCAACACGCGGGAGACCATTCGGGCCTGCGAACGCTATCATCAGCTGGGCGCCCGGGCCGTCGCCATCGTCGCGCCGTTCTACTACAAACTGACCCCCGCCGGCGTGTACGCCTACTTCAAGGAAATCGCCGATAACTCGCCCATCGACGTCACGCTGTACAACATCCCCATGTTCGCTTCGCCCATCGACCTGCCCACCGTCCGCCGGCTGGCCGACGAGTGCCCGCGCGTCGTCGCCATCAAAGACTCCTCCGGCGACCTGCCCCACATGATGCGGATGATCGCCGCCGTACGCCCGCAACGCCCCGATTTCAGCTTCCTGACCGGCTGGGATGCGGCCTTGATGCCGATGCTGCTGATCGGATGCGATGGAGGCACGAATGCGACCAGCGGCGTCGTGCCGGAAATCACCCGCAAGCTCTATGACCTGACCCTCTCCGGCCAACTCGACGCCGCGCGCGATCTGCAGTACCGACTGCTCCTGCTGTTCGACGCCATGCTCTATTCGGCCGAGTTTCCTGAGGGCTTCCGCGCGGCGCTGCAGCTGCGCGGATTCGCCGCCGGCCGGGGACGCCAGCCGAAATCGCCCAGCCAACAGATCGAACTCGATCAGCTGGGACGGCAGCTCCAGTGCCTGCTGGCCGCCGAAGGCTTCACCGACGAACCTGTCGGCGGCTGCCCGGCCAGCATCGAGATCGACCCGGAACAGGTCGCACGCATCGTGCAGCGGATCGTCGGCGAACTGCGGGAACGGGGCTGAGACAGGGCCGGATGCCGGAAACCCCGGATGCCGGAAACCATCGCGCACTGCCACTCACTCCCCCCCCACCTCAACTCCGGATGTAGTGCTTCAGATACTCGTTCTCCACGCTCAACAGACTGTGCTCGGCCTTCACCACGTCGCCAATCGAGACCAGGCCGGCCAGCTTGCCCTGTTCCAGAACCGGCAGGTGCCGGATGCGTTTGTCGGTCATCCAGCCCATGACCGCGCTGATCCCGTCCTGTGCCGAACCGGTGATCACGTCACGCGTCATCCGCTCGTCGACATGCACGTCAGTCAACGGACGATCCTGAGTGGCACAGGCGCGCAGAATGTCCCGCTCGGTAATGATCCCGACCACCCGGTCCTGGTCCAGAATGACCAGCGACCCGCAATTGTGTTCGACCATCGCCGACGCCGCCTCAGCCAACGTCGCCTGCGGGCCGATCGTGAACACTTGGGTCCCCTTCACCTGGAGGATGTCACCCAGTTTCATCAGAGATCTCCTTGCACACATTCAAGTCAATAGCTGTGGGAACGAGACAAGCTTATGGGGCAGCCCCCGGTTGGGTCAAACCCGATTCTCTTGTGAAATGAAGCACAGAATTGCCGCGGCCGGTTGGTCCTATTGGCCCTCTGGGGTCCGTTGTTCACAATGGTCTTCGGTTTTTGCTTGTTTGCCTGCCCCTTCCGTTCTCGAACCCCTGGGAGTGACATCGTGAATCGGACATCGGATTGGATCTGCCGGCTGATCTGTGTCGTCGCGTGTGGGCTGGTCGTCGCCGGCTGCACGGACACGCCCCCCGCCGCGAAAGCTCCGGAGTCGCGGCCGGATACGGCCGCAGCGCCCGCGGCCGACACCGGCGAGCCCCAGTTGCTCAGTGACGACCTGTTGGCAGAGGGCTGGATCTCGCTGTTCGACGGCCTGACGCTGTTCGGCTGGCAGCACGACAAGCGGGCAGATTGGCGCGTCGAGGACGGGACGATTGTCGTCGAACACGGCGACATGACGCTGCTGACCACCACCACTCAGTTCGCTGACTACGTGCTGCACGTCGAGTTCCTTCGCCCGCCGGGGACCAACAGCGGCGTCTTCCTGGCCACCACTCCTGATCCGCAGGATGCGGCTGCCGACTGCTATGAACTGAACATCGCCGACGGCGACCACCCGTTCCCCACGGGCAGCTTGGTCGATCGTCAAGCCGTGCCGAAGGACCTCAACCGGCCAGAGTGGCAGACCTTCGAGGTGCACGTGCAGACCGGCCACATCGTCGTCTGGCTCGACGGCCAGCAGGTGCTCGACTACACCGACCCCCAACCGCTGCTGCGCGGCCATGTCGGGCTGCAACACAACCAGGGCCGAATCGCTTTCCGCAATATCCGCCTCCGCCCGCTGGG
>DAISIS010000272.1:0-7720 GCA_036821925.1 Pirellulaceae bacterium | reverse complement strand
GAAACGCCGGGCCAAAGCGGTCCGTGGTGGACGCGTCGTGGTGCATCCGGTGGCAATCAAGTACCTGTTCGGCGGCGACCTGGACGCCACCGCCGACCCGATCCTGACGGAAATCGAACAGCGGCTGAGCTGGCAGCCGCAGAAGCAGCTCCCGACCGATCAGCGGATTGCCAAGGTCGGCTTGGCGCTGCTGAGTCTGAAAGAGTTGGAGTACCTGGGGCGGACCTCCGCGGATCCGCTGGCCGACCGGATGCAGCGCCTCATCGACCGGCTGCTCTGCCCGCTGGAGGAAGAGTGGTTGGGGGCCCCCGCACCGGGCTCGGTGATTCCGCGCGTCAAGGCGCTGCGCATGAAGATCATGCCGGACATGGTCCACGGCAGCCTGGCGGAGGCTGAACGGCAACGTCGCTGGCGCCAGCTCTCGGATATCTACCTGGCGCAGCAGATCTCCAACTATCCACCCGACTATCTCCGCCACCTGACTGTCGATCGGCTGCTGGAGACGATCGAACGCTATGAAGAAGACCTGACCGATCGGGTGCGCGTGCACGGGCACCTGAAAGCCATCATCGACGTCGGACCGCCGATACCGGTGAGCCCAGAGCGCGACCGCCACGCCGCGGTCGATCCGCTGATGGCGGAAATCGAGCGGCAGTTGCAGGGCATGCTGGATCGGCTCGCAGGCGAATCTCGCATCTACAGCGCGCCCCCCTCCCCTGCGGCGGCGCGCAGCCCGCAGCCGTAGTTGTGGCGGCACTGTTCCCGCTGTCGCCAGAGGCTACTCGGCCCGCGCGGTGCCCGGCTCGACTGCCCCGACGCGCTGCCCGCCGCGCTGCCCGACGCGCTGCCCGCCGCGCTGCCCGCCGCGTTGTGCCCCGCGCTGCGGACGTGGTGTGACCGGGACGCGGCCGATGGAGTAGTAGGCGAACCCTTCGGCTGCGACCTCCTGCGGCTCGTACAGGTTGCGGCCGTCGAAGATCACCGGGTCGGCCATGCGCTGTCGCATTTCAGTCCAGCGCGGAGTCCGGAACTCCGCCCACTCGGTCACGATGGCCAGCGCCTGGGCCCCTTCGAGCGTCAGCAGCGGGTCCTGGACGTAGGTCAACCGCGTTCCGTACACGGCGCGGACATGATCCATGGCCGCGGGGTCGTGGACGCGCAGCCGCGCGCCGCGCTCCAGAAGTCGGTCGATCAGCGCCAGGGAGGGCGCCTCCCGCACATCGTCCGTGCGCGGCTTGAAGGCCAGCCCCCAGATGGCGAGCGTCTTGCCCTCCAGGGCGGACTGGAAGTGCGCGTCGATCTGCTGCAGCAGCACCAGCTTCTGCTGCTGATTGGCCCAGTCTACCGCCTCCAGGATGCGGGGCTCGACCTGCGCGGCGCGCGATGTACAGATCATGGCCCGCACGTCCTTCGGGAAACAGCTCCCCCCATACCCCGCTCCGGGAAACAGAAACGAGAAACCGATGCGTTCATCGTGTCCAATACCCCGCCGCACGTCGTTGATGTCGGCGCCGTAGGCGGCGCAGACGTTCGCCATCTGATTGATGAAGCTGATCTTGGTGGCCAGGAACGCATTGGCCACATACTTGGTCAACTCGGCGCTCTCCGGCGACATGACCAGGAACGGGTTGTCCGTGCGGAGGAACGGCGCGTAGAGGCGGCGGAGCACTTTGGCGACCGTCGTCGAACGCGTGCCGACCACCACGCGATCCGGTTTCGTGAAATCGTCGACGGCCGTGCCTTCCTTGAGGAACTCCGGGTTGCTGGCCACGGCACAGGGGCTCAACGCCCGGGTGTGCAGCCGTTCCGCCACGCGGGCGTTTGTGCCCACCGGCACGGTGCTCTTGACGACGACCACCGTCTCCGCGGACACGTGAGGTGCCAGCGCGTCCACGGCGCTCCACAGCGCCGACAGATCGGCTTCACCGTTGTCGGCCTGTGGCGTGCCGACGGCCAGGAATATGATCTTCGCCGACCGCACGGCGGCCACCAGGTCGGCGGTGAAACGCAGGCGGCCGGCCGCCGCGTTCTGGTGCACCAACTCGGTCAGCCCCGGCTCGTAGATCGGAATGCGCCCGTGGCTCAAGGCTTGGATCTTCTCGGCATCAATGTCGTAACACGTGACATGATTGCCGCTGTCAGCCAGGCATGTACCGGTCACCAACCCCACGTATCCGACACCAATGACTGCGACTTTCATGGACCTTCACCTCCCGAGTGACGCCGGGCGCCGGCATGTGCCGGTGGCCTGTTCCGCCGGTCAGCGCTGTTGGGCAGGCTGGATCCGGCGCGAGGCGCTACGTGGCCCCGTGCAGACCTGATCGCTAGAGTCTATGGTCCAAAGACAGCGCAGCTACGTACGCCGTGGGGATGATCTGTTGGCAGTCTCACGCCACCGTCCTGCCGTCCGGCATCAGTTCCCGTCGCCCGCCCGCCCAAAGGCCTTGAGCATGACCTCGCGATAGGGGATCGTGATCAGATCGGGTAGGACGCGGTCGAACGTCCGGCGGAACCACCAGGCGGCATCCGGATTGAGATAGATGATGTCACCCGGTTCGACGAAGATCGTCTCGCGCCGATCATAGCGGGCGGCGATGAGATCCACATGGATCAGCATGGGCTGGCCGTTGGGCATCGTGCGATGCACCGTGACGGTCGTGGGGGAATCGATCGGATCGATGTAGCCGGCCATCGCGACGGCTGTCACGACGTCGATGTCCCGGTTGCGTGGGATGACCAGGCCGGCCCCGAGTTCCCGTTCGCGATTGCCGAGCGTGAAGCGGACCAGATTCGTCTGGCTCAGCTTCCCGACCACCCAGAACACGTCGTTGCGGCGGCTGGGCACCACCACGACATCGCCGGCGCGCAGCGTCACGTCCTCCGGGGACAGCGTGCCGGGGGGCAGGCCGCGCAGCGGAATGCGGAGAATCTGCTTGGGATCGTGCGGGTACCCTTCCAGCTGTTCCAACGCAGAGGGCGGTGCCGGCAGACGGTCACTCGCCGCGCCGGCTTCGGCCCCGGCCTCCGCGTCGTCCACGCGGATCATGCCGCCCGTGATCGAAGGTGCGCCAATCTCTTCTGCCGACTCTTCTGCCGGACCGCGGCTCAGCCGCCGGTGCACTTCGATCGTCTCGTCGGCGTCTTCGGTGATCCCCCCCGCGGCCGCCAACGCGTTGCCCACGTCGTTCTGGAATTTGGGCAGCGGATACGCTCCCGGCTTGGACACCTCGCCGAGCACCAGCACTTCCACCGTGCTCTTGCTGGCCAACGACACGTTGACCATCGGGTTGACCAGAATCCCATCGGAATACTTCCGGGTGATCGCCTCCTGCGCCTGCAACAGGTTCATCCCTCCCACCTGCACTGCCCCGGCCAATGGCAGCAGCACCTCGCCGCTGGACATCACGTGCACCCGCATCGGACGAATCGCCGCCTCGCGATAGAGATCGGGAATCGTCACCTCCAACACGTCGTCCGGACCCAGCTCGTAGTCGAGCGGGGGAGCCACGGTCAGATTCGTGAGATTCAGCGGAGCGCCGCTCGAACGATAGGGGGTGCGAAACGAGTCGGGCAGCGAGCAGGCGGGAATGGCCGGTGAACGCAGGGGCGCATAGCAGCCCAATGACAGCAGGACCAGCACCAGAGTGACGCCGAAGCATCCCGTGCGCAACGGCCCGACGATCCTCTGCCGGGGCGATCCATCCATGTCGTCCACCCTCCGTGGGGAGCAGCTCCAGGGGGTCTCTGGCGAAACACCCTGTACGCAGCCCTGCGCTCCTGTCACTCCTGCAACAGGCTACTACTACAGATGTTTCTTGTTTCGGCCGCGGCCGGCCGCCGTCATTGCCCTTTTTCCGCGGCCAGGCCTCTTTTGTGGCTGGAGCAGGGGGACGGCGGCCCCAGTCGAGGGTGCTGGCATGCCTGCCGACCCGAGCGCATCGGCAACTGTCCGGATGGGTGCGCTGGGGGCGGACTGTGGGTGGTGTGCGGCGCGCGTGCGCGCTGCAACCGGCCAGTAACCGGCCCCTAACTGCTCCCTGCGGCGGCCGGCACCGCCCTTTCCTTGCCGCCCATCCGCGCCACCTGATAATGACAGCGTCATGCGGGGCGGCAGGGTGTGAAACGCTGGCTGTGTCTGAGTGAGATACTGAGATATGTGGTGAGAGGAGTCGATGATGCGAGGCAAGCAACTGGGGTGTGTGTTGTCGGCGGTGTTACTGGCTATCCTTCCCGGCAGCGCAGCAGGTGCCAGCCTGATCGTGCTGAACGACAACTTCGACGGCGCGCTGGCGGCGTTTCCTGCCGTCACCCGCACGGCCACGTATGGCGGAACCAGCACCTGGGCCGCGACGGACGCCGCCGCGGCAGGGTTCACTGCCAACGGCGACGTCTGGTACGGCGTGAACCTCGACCAGATCGCGGCGCTGACCTGGTCGCCGATCGATACATCGCCTCTCCAGAGCGTGTGGCTCTCGATCGACCTTGGGGCACGGTCGCCGACCGGGGGCGGGTTCGAATCGAGTGACAGCCTCGAGATCCTGGTCAACGGGACGCGTGTGGATTACTTCCAGGGCGTGCCAGTGGCCAACGCCCCCGATGTGTTGGCCAACAGCCAGGGCGCCCAGCTGAGCAGCGTGCTGGCCACGTTTGTCTACGACATCACGGCGCTGGTGACCGGCACCGATAGCGTCGTGATCCAGGCCCTCAATAACGTGGACAGCGAGCATCTGGCGTTTGACAACGTGATCGTGGGCGGCGTCGCGGTTCCCGAGCCGGCCAGCTTCGTCTTCTGGATGCTGGCCACCGCTGGCGGCAGCGCCCTGGTCTGGGTCCGGCGCCGTCGCGGCGCACGAGCCTGATCAGCCGGCCGTGTCGGACGTGTCCCTGGTCACCCACTCCAGCCGGTAGTTCCACTGCGGACACTCGGGCTGCGGGGTGAAGACCAGTTCCTGGCCCACGACCGACGGCGGCGGCCCGTCGATCGCGTAATCGGAGCGCCGGAGACGGGAGCGGGCCAGAGGCCTGGCTGCCGAGGTGCCGACCAGTCCCAGGTCCACCTCGAAGCGGGCGTGCAGTTCGTCTCCCCACCGCATTGTCACGCGCGCCGAGAACTGGCTGGCCACATCGTCCCAGCGGTGGAGCCCGGGCGGGTAGTGCGCAACCCCGATCGACAGGCCGTTGTGGGCAGCCACCTGTCGCAGCCGCTCGACCCACCGCTCGCGCCAGCAGCGCTGCCGGTACAGGCCGGTCAGGACCAGCAGCTGCCGAGCTGCGGGGAACAGAGGGAGGCCCACCCAACGCCACCAGCGTGCGAGGCAGTCGGCCGCCAGTTCGGCCGTGTCACCTGTTCCGGTCACGGGCGTCAGAGGGCTGTCGAGCGCCGAGCCACTGCGCGGGACGTGATCCAGCACATCGCTAACCGTGCGCGGCTGGCGCCGCGCGCCGCTTTGGCGTGGCGGGAGTGCGCGTTTAGCCACGGCCAGGTCGAGCACCGGGACGCCGGCCTGCAGTGCGGACCGCGCGGCGGCCTGCACGGCCTGGTATTGGGCCCCACACTGGTCAGGCGTCAGGCCGGGACCCTGACGAGGTGCCGTGCGCCGGCAGTAGCCGAGCTCTCCCAGCAGACGGTCCACAGTGTTGGGGCTCACCGCATGGCCGTGCTGCGCGAGATCGTCGGCAAGCGTCTCCAGCGACTTGCACGACCAGCAAAGCAACCGGCGCGACTCGCCTCGCGTCGTGTCCTCCAGGATGTGTTGCAGGTCCTGCAGCAGCCGGGTGTCGGCGGCCTCCGCCCGCTTGCGACCGGCACCGGTCCGCCGCACACGATGCTCCTCGGCAGGCATGACGCCCGACTGGAGCTCTTGAATCCCGCGGCGAATCGTGCGTTCCGACAGCCCCGAGACGCGGGCCAGCATGGTCACGCCGCCACGTCCCATCTCCAACGCCTTCTCGGCAACGTACAGACGCGTCTGACGCTCGTTGAGCAGTGAGATCATGGCGATCCACCGCTCGTGCATCAGACGCAGTTGCGGATCGTCAGCGCACCGCTGGCAGGTGCATCTTCGAGTGGGTGGCGCTGCCATGGAGTCAGTCTTTCTCGCTCACACGTCCCCGGACTCGGGCCAGCTGGGGGGTGCCACACGCCCGCCCGGCACTCACACGCCGGCCGCCTGCCGGCCAGGATATCAGCACTGCGGCCGCTTGTGCTAGATGACCGAAAGATGACGGATCGTGGCAGTACTACGACTCCATCCGTTCAGAACCGAGCAGTTTGCCTGCCGGGACCGTTCAGGCGACCGAGGGCACGTATTGGTTTGGACGCGGACCGGCCATTGCCTATGAGGAATTAGGATCGCGAATGGCGTCCTCATTTGCCGCGGCGCAGCAATGGGTCGATATTCGGAAGTTGGCTGGAATCAAGTCGATCACGGTTGGGATGGATGCGTTTGCCGTGTCGGAGGTTGCCGACGCGGACTTCTACCATGAGGTGAAGATCAGACCGGGCATAAGTCTCGGTCTCTATGACGCCGATCGAGAGTGGATATCGTCCTGGACGGGCGGATCGGTATTCGGACTCGCGAGCGGCGTGGATGTGGAGAATAAGGTCGTCGTGCTTGATGAACTCCGCGAGACCTTTCTGCTGGATGCTGACGACGCGCCGCCGGAAGCTGCGTACATCCTGGCGATCTTCATGGTGGAATCGGTGATCTACAACCCCAAGACGACGAACCCGCTGCTGAACGCGACCCTCGTTGCCGGGATCGATAACACATTCCTGTCGGTGACGGCCGACTCGGTGGTGCCCGAACCGTCGACGTTGAGTCTGGGGTTGATCGCACTTGCGGTGATTGCCGGAGGCGCTGGTATGCGTCGCCTGCGGGACCGTGCGACACCCTCTTGGGCACGCCGCAACGACACGCAGCCGACACGCTGATGTGTGCGGAGAGGTAACCGCCAACCCCTCCGCTTCTCTTCCGCTGCAATCCGCCGGCACCCGAATAGTCCGCTGCGGAGATGGGATTGTAGTACTATAGGGCCCGCCCCGGTAGGACGCCAACTGAGCCGCACAGATTGCGCCGTACAGCATCTCGATCGTAGGGTCCACAGAGAAGAGCCAGGGTAGAAGCCCGCAAGCAGAGTAACCAAGCCAGCGCTGGGCCGTGTGGCACGGCTTACTTGTTAGCCGTGCCGAAGGCGCGGATCGGTGAGCGCAACAGCTGCGACCCGTGAGGTCACACGCTCGGAAACGGATCTCGCGATCGGCGTTGCTCGGCAGTCAGCACGGCTCACGAAGTATGCCACACGAGACAGACGGGACGCTTGCCACGTCGCACGGCCAACAAGTAGGCCGTGCCACACGCCCACTGCTGCTGTCCACAAGGAACAGGGAACTAAGCCGCAAGCAGAGTAACCAAGCCAGCGCTGGGCCGTGTGGCACGGCTTACTTGTTAGCCGTGCCGAAGGCGCGGATCGGTGAGCGCAACAGCTGCGACCCGTGAGGTCACACGCTCGGAAACGGATCTCGCGATCGGCGTTGCTCGGCAGTCAGCACGGCTCACGAAGTATGCCACACGAGACAGACGGGACGCTTGCCACGTCGCACGGCCAACAAGTAGGCCGTGCCACACGCCCACTGCTGCTGTCCACAAGGAACAGGGAACTAAGCCGCAAGCAGAGTAACCAAGCCAGCGCTGGGCCGTGTGGCACGGCTTACTTGTTA
>DAISIS010000271.1:0-7767 GCA_036821925.1 Pirellulaceae bacterium | reverse complement strand
CCTCCTTCGTTGGGCGACTGTTTGGACCGCAACGCGTAGTCGGGCGAATCGGGGTCCTGGATCCAGCCGTTGTCGCCGACGTAGACGACCAGGGTGTTGTCGGTCAGCCCTTGCTGGTCGACGAAGCTGATGAGCTGGCCGCACGTCTCGTCGAACCACTCGCACATCGCATAGTAGCGCGCGACGTGGATCGAGTCGACTTTGTGCCGGTATTTGGCCAGCAGCCGCTCGGGCGGATTGTGCGGCGCGTGGGGCAGGAACGGCGCGTACCAGACGAAGAAGGGGCGTTGCTGCGCGACTGCCTGGGTGATGAATTCGCACACCGGCTGCAGCCCCTCGCGGCCGATCTTGAGTCCCTCGTCGCCATGCCGCCCGCCCGGCGCAGGGAAGCCCTGCGTCATGCCGTGCGTGAAGCCACCGCGCTGGTACGACCCTTCCCACCACTTGCCCGACTGGTGGCTCAGATAGCCCCGCGCCGCCAGCAGCTTCGGCGCGGTGGGCCAGTCATCCAGGTGGCCGATCAGACGCTCCCGCAGTTCGGCATACCGCGCCGACGACGGGGCCGCCAGCACGGGGGACGGGTCGTTGCCCGCGATCCGGTGCTGGTGGGCGTACAGACCGGTGACCAGCGTGGCCAGCGACGGGCGGCATAACGCGGTCGGCACATACCCGCGCCGGAACACGGCGCTGCGCGCGGCGAGCCGGTCCAGGTGGGGCGTCTCGATCACGGGATGCCCCATGAATCCGTAATCGGTCCAGGCCTGGTCATCCGCAATGATGAACACGATATTCGGCAGCCGCTCCTCGGCCGGCCGGCACGGTCGCAGCGCGCCGAGATAGCACAACGCCAGCAGTGGCAGAACCAGACGGTAAGACATCGGTATGCCCCCTCATGTCAGACGGTGTGTTGCCGGGGCCGGTGTGCCCCTCACCGCGCCAACTCGCTGATCACCTGCTCGTAGAACCTGATGCACTCCTGCATCTCGGCCATATTGTCCTCGAAGTCGTAGGAGTACTCCAGATCGAACAGCGTCGGCCTGATATTGAGCCGCACCAGCTCCTGCATGAGTTGGGCGAAGTCGGCTTTGCCCGTTCCCCAGGGAACATCGTGCGCGTCGGGCGACAGCTCGTGCACATCGTGGGCCTGGATCGTGATCACGCGGTCGCCCAGTGTGCGGAGGCCCTGGATCGGGTCGATCCCGGAGCGGATCCAGTAGCCGGTGTCCGGGCAGGCTCCGATACGCTTGCTGCGCCCCTGGCAGACCTCCAGCACCCCCTCGGGGCGCCAGTACACGGGGGACTGGTCCGGGCCGTGATTGTGGATGGCGAGCCGGATGTCGTATTCGTCGCAGCAACGCTCGATCACGTCGAGCGCCTCGGGGGGCGGCTCGGAGATGAACGTCTCGATGCCCATCTTGCGGCCGAATTCGAACACTTTACGGCAGCCCGCTTCATCGCCGGGGATCGTGGCATAGAAACAGACCGGCATCTGCACGCCAGCCGCATCCATCTGCAGCCGGATCTGTGTCAGTTGCTCGTCGGTCAGGCTGCAGTCGAAATTCTGCGGGATATCCGCGCTCACCTTCTGGAAGCTCAGCCCGCACACGTGCGACAACCCGAGCTGCCGCGTCTTTTCCACACCCTCGAGCAGGGTGAACGGATGCAGGCCCCACATCGCGACCCCCAGGCGCCAGCCGAGCTGCTCCTGGGCGCGCACGGCGGGCGTCAGCCGGTTGCTGGGCGTGGTGGGACCGTCGAGGTCGCCCAGCACGAACTGGATGGCCCCGAGATAGAAGTCCAGGATCCGGGTGTCCAGAAAGTCCTGGGGGCTGTGTCCGATGGTGCAGTACACGACCCGTCCCCGGCCGTAGCTGCGAGTCCAGGCGAGCGCATAATCGTCGTCGTCCCGCATGTGCGCCGCCGCAGGCAACTCGGACCGGGCGTTGTCGATGCTCAACAGCACCCGCGCGCGATCGCGCGAGTAAGGATCGCCCACGCGGAAGAACTCGCCCACATGCGTGAAGCTCTCTCCGCCAAAGGGCCGATTGAGCGGATGGTCCGGGTCGTCCAGCCGGACCACGATGCGCTCGTCCTGCGCCAAATGCGCGGCGCCGCGCCCGCCAAGCATGTGGCCGAACTCCGGCCACGTCTCCCGCGCCCCCTCGGCGAAATCGGTGAAGGCGACGGTTGTGCCGTGGATGCCCAGCAGACCGCCGCCCGCCAGGACGAACTCCAGCAGGTTCTGCCGGAGCACCGGATCGGTAAACAGATTGCCGACCGTGTTGTTCAGACAGACCGCGTCGAACTGGTCGAGATGCGCCTTCTGGAACACGGCCGGGTCATCGGAGACCTCGGTGGTGAACGCGCCGGTCTGTGCCCCCATGCGTGTGAAGGCGTGGTTGGCGTAGGGGGTGGAGCCGTGGCCGCCGTAGGCCACATTCCGGTCGAATATCAGCAGCTTACGGGGGGCCCGCGGCGTGGCCGGCGCCCGGGCCGGCAGCGCCGCCTCCACCTGCTGCTTCGCCTCATCCGGCAGCACGCGGCGCGGACTCTGCGCGGCGGCCGGCGCGATGCCCGACAGCGCGAGACACGCGGCGCAGACGAGCGATGTCTTGACGAGTGTTTTCATGGTATCTGCTCCTGGTTAGCCCACCACAATCGACCACGCATCCGCCGCCCCGACAGCTGCTATCGTGCCAGTGCCTGAGGCATCTGGCAACCACCGCTTCTCACGACGCACTACACGCTCCACGGCTCCCGGCTGGCACGCGCACGCAGCAGATTCGCTTCGGCGTCGTTCTGGAACTCCTCGCGGACCGGATCCCACGCCAGAGCGCGGCCGGTCCACAGCGCGATGCAGCCCAGGTGCGCCAGGATCGTCGAACAGGCACCGATGGCCACGTCGGCACGCGGGCGGCGGCGCGTCCGGATACAGGCGAGCCAGTCGCGATGGTTCTCCTCGACCGAATGGGACTTGGGGACTTCCCGGTCGAGCAGGTTGCGGGGATAGCAGTTGAGCACCCCAAACCGCTCGACATGGATCCAGCCTGCCGTGCCGACAAACAGCACGCCGAAGTTCTGGATCGGGGTCTGTGGATCCCAGCCGGCCGGGATCTCATGCTGGCCCGGCTGCAGGACCGTCGAGCAGACGATGCGGGTGCCATCCGCATAGGTGAACGTGAGGGACGGTGCGCCGTCGACGCCGGGGGGCGTGATCCGGACCGGGCCCTGGCCGTCCTTGCGCAGCCCTTCGTGGGCCGAGTCCAGGTTGTGGACCAGGCCGGAGGTCATGTCGCCTGCCCCAAAGGCGCGGTTGCGGCACCACGGCACCACATGCTGCGGTTGCCCCGTGTGATGGTACGCGTAGTTGTACGGGTGCCACGGGCACGGCCCCAGCCACATCTCCCAGTCCAGCCCCTCCGGCACCGGCTCGGCCGGCAGGTTCTCGTATTGGCTCACACCGCTGGTGGACACGTAGGCCAGCTTCACTTCGCCGATCCGGCCGGCATGCACCATCTGCATGGCCTGGCGGTACTCGGGCGAATTGCGTTGCTGCAGCCCGGTCTGGAACACCCGGTTGTGCCGCCGCACCGTCTCGACCATCGTGCGCGCCTGGCGGATCGTCAGCGAGACCGGCTTTTCACAGTAGATGTCCTTGCCCGCCTGGGCGGCCAGGACGCTGATCGCCGGATGCCAGCGTTCGCCGGTGGCCACGATCACCGCGTCGATGTCGTCGCGGGCGAGCAACTCGCGGAAGTCGCTGTAGGCGCGGAAGCCGTGCGCCACGCCGCTGGCCCGCCGCGCGGCGTAGGCCTGTTCCAGCACACGCGTGGAGTCGTCACGGCGCCAGGGATCAATGTCGCTCAACGCCAGCAGCTCGACGTCCGGGTACCGGGTGAAGATCCGAAAGTGTCCCCGGCCCATCATCCCCACACCGATCGAGCCGACGGTGATCCGATTGCTGGGCGCCGTCGCGCCGTCCAGACCCAGCACCGATCCGGGAACCACCAGCGGCGCGGCCAAGGATCCGGCGACGGCCGCGGTGCGTTTGAGCAGGGCACGCCGCGAGAGACGCGAACGGGGTGACGCTGTCATGTCCAGGGGCTCCTCGGGAGACTGTTATCAGTGCTGGTATTGATCGGTGCTGGTATTCATCCGTGCTGGTATCATTGCTGGGGCTGTTGCCGCGCTTCGATATCGCGCAGCACCTTGGGGATCTGCTGGCGCGTGGCGTCGTCGTCCGTCAGCGGCAGGATCTGTTCGAGCGCCGCACGCGCCTGGTCCGGATGGGATTGACTGAGTCCTTTGGCCAGCGTGAAGATGGCGGGCACCGCCGCCTGCCGCAGCGCCGGGTCAGCCAGGTATCCCTGCAGCCGAGTCAGCGCGTCGGGGACGCGGACCGCTGCCAGCCGAGCCACGAATAGTTCCTGGTCTTCCTGGCGGGTTGCCAGGTCCATCGCGCTGCAGAGCAATTCGTAGGTGGTCTGAGGGGGCCGATCGCTGGGGAGCGTGATGACGCGCGCGTACGCCCGCAGCGCCCAGATGCGATGCGCGTCGTCGGCACCGCGCCGGGCGATCTCCAGCAGTTCCTCGGCCACGGTGTCGTCCGGCCAATTCGACAGGGCCCGGTAACCGGCATCTCGCACCGACTGGTCAGCGCTCTGCATCGCGGCATGGACGGCCCCAATCGCCTCGGGCCCACCCAGCCGTGCCAGAGTGGGCAGCAGGGCGCACTTTCCGGCTGCGTCAGCCCGCTCCAGCGCCGCCCGCAGCGCGGCCGTGCGCGCGGCGGGATCGGCGATTTGCTGGCAGGCCATCCATACGGCGCGGTCCGCCGCGTCCCGCTCCTCGCCCGGCGCTGTCTGGCTCAGCAGCGCCACCAGCGTCTCGGCGTCGGCCGGCCCGGCCATGATCTCCAGCGCCAGCAGCGCGGCCAGACGCGTCGCGGGGTCCGTCGCGGCGGCCGCCTCCAGGAACGCCGGCACGAACACAGGAGAACGGCGGGCGAGCGCACAGCGGATCAGCAGCGGCCGCTCGGCGGCATCCTGCGTCAGCAACGCCAGCAGCGCCTGATCGGTCCCCGCGGCAGGCAGCAGCCGCAGCGTCTCGCAGGCCGCATCCCGGACAGGCATCGGCTCGGCCGTCGCGGCCAGCGCTGCCAGGGTCGGTACATCCTCGGCTGTGCCTGCGGCGACGAGCGTTTCGAGCGCCGCCACCTGCACCGCCGCGTCGGCGTCCTGCAGCGCCTGCAGCGCCGCGGCACGGACCTGCGGTGCACTGCGGCCGGTCAGGCCGGCCAACGCCGCGATCTTGCCGGCCGGGGGCAGGCCGGGCATCGCCGCCACCAGCGCGCTGAGTTCTTCCTGGTCTGGCAGCTGCCGCACACAGTCCGCGGCCACCGCTTGCCGCCACGGCTCACCCGCAGCCAGGCCGGCGACGATCAGGCCGACCGCCTCGTCCGGTTTGGCGACGATCAGCCCGCGCCAGGCGGCCGCCTGGGTCGCCGGCGCATCGGACGCTGCCAACGCTTCGCAGATCGCCACCGCCGCCGCGTGCTGGCCCTGGGCGCACAACGATTCCACCGCCGCGAGCTGGGCATCGAGCACGGCGCCGCGCAGGGTTTCCGGGGTCTCGGCGGCGAACTTCTGCAGCGCCTCGGCCGCCGGCACTGTGCCAATGCGTCCCAACGCGACCACCGCCGCCTCCCGCAGCTCGACGCTGTCCTGCGCCAACAAGGCCGCAATGGGCACGGCGGCGTCCGCGTCCGCCAGACGGCCCAGCGAAATCACCACTCCCACCTGCGGACGCCCCTGGGTTTTGCCCAGCATCTCACGCAGCGCCGCGGCCGCGGCCGGGCTGCGCAACCCTTCCAGCGCGTAGCGCGCCATGTGCGACAGCCGGGCGTGGGGCAGCAGCGCGGCCAACGCAGGCACGCAGCTGTCCGACCCGACGATCGCCAGTTGCCGGCAGGCGTAGTCCTTGGCCATGTCCGTCGCGTCCCCCTGCAGCACGCTCACCAGACGCGCCTCCAGGTCCGCACGCGCCGCCGCATCCTCGCGGGCCGCGTCGATGGCCAGCTCGATCGGCTGAAACTGCTGCAGATCCTGCCCCGCTTCCAGCTTCCGCAGCGTCTGAAAGACCGCGTCCAGGGCGGAACCGTCCACGGCGGCCGGCGCGGCCGGCGCGCTGGCCACCGCCAGGGCGGCCATCAACCAGGCACCCAGCCAGGCCACGGCGGCCGGCCCAGGCCGGTGCCTGGCGGTCGAGAAGAGGGCCATGACGCGCACCGGGCCGGGACCGGCCGATGCGGGCGCAGCTGTCGAATCGTGAGCACGAGGCATGTCAGTTGCCTCCGCGAAAGGTGTGTGGTTCAAGTGTAAAACGCGGAGTGGCGTGAACGCTGATCAGTACGAACCTAGCCGATCCGGCAGCACGCGTCAATCAAGGGGCGGGCGGTGCGGGGGGGCCGCGAACCGACCCGCGCTCGATGCTCAACTGCCGGTGCTCAACTGGTCGACCGTGCTTCTCATTCGCGCTGGAGCACGTCAGAATATGCGCGCAGGAATAATCCGCGCGAGGTGGCGTCTATGTGACACACATGTGTCATTGCGTGCCGGGCGTCGCTGGGATGGGCCAGCGCTGGCGGCGAGACGATGGATGAGGATCGAAAGTGCTGGCAGGGGAGCAAACCGATGCGGCGAACAGTACAAGCCTGGGCGGTGCGGCGATGCGTGTGCTACGGCGGGAGTCTGTTGCTCGCCCTGGCCGGCACGCTGCTGGGGGCGGAAGAGATCCGGGAGATCCCGGGCACCGTGCGTGCGGCCAGCGAGGTGGTCCCCGGGCTGCGACGTGTAGCCGTGGCGGGCGTCCAGGCTTCGTCCACCTTTGCGCCGGAGAGTCGCCAATACGTGCCGGCTCACGCGGTGGACGGCAACCGCGGCACGAAGTGGGTCGCGAGCGTGGAGCCCAGCCAGGATGCGCCGCAGTGGATCCGGCTGGACCTGCTGGGCGTTCAGGAAGTGGCGGCGGTCGCCGTCTTTGCCGAACGCCTTGACAACGATGGCATCCTGGAGGCGCGTGTGGAAGTGGCCAGCGCGAGCGCGGACGAGTTCACGACGGTCGCGACCCTGCACGATGCGCCGTCGGCCAGCTGGGTGGCGGTGTTCGAGCCGGTTCGGGCGGCCTCCCTGCGGCTGACGATTCTCCGGTCGGGCGGGCCGTCACCCAACACCGACGTCTATGAAGTCGAGGTGTTTGGCAGCCCGCTGTTGCCGGCGGAGTTGCAGCAGTTGGCCGCCGACAGGCTCCACGACTGCCAGCTCCGGCGAGAAACGCTTCGCGCGTCGGCCGAGAAGATCGGTGTGCGTGGGGAGACGCAAGCCGCGGGTGTTCGAGCGATGGCCGACGCGATCGATCACCAACTCCAGCGTCTCTCCGAGCAGTACGCCAGGTGGGAGACGCTCGATGTGGCCGGGCGTCAGGCGGTGGTGGACGAGGGCGAGCGACTGGCGCTGCGCATCCAGCGTCTGCTCCCCGCACTGGAGCGAGCTGTAACGGTGTGGCCGGAGCGAGCCCGCGTGCTGACCGCCGTGCGCCAGGCGGCTCCGGCCAATGCCGCCGGCGTGACCGCGCGGCGCGAGAACGGCCAGGTGCAGCTGGGAAACGACCGCCTCCAGATCGTAGTGAGCGAAGCGGACGGCGCATGGGGGGCAACCTGGTTGACGGCCGAGGACGCCGGCGTGCAGCAGGCCCGGTTTGCCGTCGAGG
>DAISIS010000270.1:0-7806 GCA_036821925.1 Pirellulaceae bacterium | reverse complement strand
CTGGCCATAGCGGGATGTCCCGCTCTCGGGCGCAAACCGCACCAGCACCTCCAGCGGAATCGTGGCCCCCAGGTTCTCCTCCAGCCAGCGCGTCATGGGAATGATCGGGGCCCGAGGGGAGAACAGACGCATCATCTGAATCGACGTGCGGATCTGTGGCAGGCCGGCCGCGGTCACCAGCATCACGACCAGGCACGTCAGGGCGACCGGCAGCGGGTGCCGGGTCACCCAGGCCCCCAGCTGCGGGAAGAGCGCCAGGGGCGACCCACCCGCTGTATCGCCGGTGTCGCCGCGCGACCGATGCTGCCGCGGCAATGGCCGCCACACGGCCAGCGCGGCAGGCAACAACGTGAACTGAGCCAGCGAGCCGATGAGGACGCCCAGCGCCGAAAACAGACCGAAGAGCCGGATCGGATTCAACTCGCTGTAGCAGAGCGACAGCAGGCCGACGGCCGTGGTGACGGCCGCCAACACCAGCGGCACGGCGGCGTGCCGCACCGCTCTCCCGGGCGCCTCCTGTGCGCTGCCCTGCCGCGCCGCTTCGAGGTAGTAGTTCGACAGATGAATCGCGCCCGAAATCCCCGTCACATAGACCAGCGGGACCATCGTGATCAGGATCGCGTTGAGCGGCACTCCGCACAGCGGCACCACCGCCAGGCTGGCCGCCGCGCTGTAGACCCCCGTTGCCAGGACCAGCGCGGTCAGCCGCACGTCGCGGAAACACAGCCAGGCGATCAGCACTCCCAGCAGACCGGACAGCCCGGCCAACCGCACCAGCGACGCAGTGCTCTCCTGATTCAGCGCCGCATTGACCACCGGGATGCCCCCCATCTGCAGCTGATCTGCCGGCACCCCCGCAGCGACCGCCGCGTCGCGGATCAGCCGCAATGCCGGCTCCAGACGGTCGGCCGCTTCGTCGGCCAGCGTCAGCACTGCACAGGTCTGCTGCCCGTCGGGGCCGATCACTGAGCCGCGCAGACGCGCGATCGCCAGCTGCCGGTCCAGATCGACCGGCGGCGTTGCCAGCCGATCCACTAGCGACCGGCCGGTGAGAATCTGCGAGAAGAGTGAGGACACTCCGGAATGGCGGTTGCGCTGGTCCAGGTGCTGTGCAAATGCGTCCAGCCGGGTGTCGTCCAACGTGCAGCCCGGCCAGCTGGCGACGATGAAATCCTGCGTGCCAAACTGTCGCGTGAACTCCTGATAGGCCTGCGTCTCGGCATATTCGGTGGGCAGCCAGTCGCGCACGTCATTCGCGTTGCTGAGAATCGCGCGGTGGACCCCCCAGGCAATCAGCGGCGTGAACAGCATGGCCGCCAGCAGCAGCGTCCCGCCCCGCCGCCGGTAGAATGATTCGTCGGCCATCCGCATGCGTGTCTCCACCGGGGGCCCGCGTGCGGCGCAGAACGCTGCGACGGCACTTGCCCATAACGTTGATCTTAATCAGGATGCTGTCGTGGGGGTATGGCACCGCCGCTCCCCCCACGCAACTCTCTCCGGTCCCAGAAGGAAACGCCCATGATGTCGGCAACGGAAACGTGTGATGTGCGGGTCGAGCGTGTGGAAGCGTGGCTGCTGTCCTATCCCTGGGCCGGCTATTTCAAGTTCCTCGCGGGCACCCGCGGGCACCGGGTCGTGGTGGTGAAGATCACAGCCGACAATGGGGTCGTGGGCTGGGGGCAGAGCCTGCCCGTTCCCCGCTGGAGCTACGAAGTCCCCGAAGCCACCCTGGCCGTGATCGCGCACTATTACGCGCCGGCCCTGGCGGGCTGCGATCCGCGCGACATCCCCGGGGCCCACCGCATGATGGATCAGGTGGTGGCGCCGTCGTTCAGCACGGGGATGCCCATCTCCCGGGCCGGCATCGATCTGGCGCTGCACGATCTGGCGGGAAAGCTGGCCGGCTGCAGCGTCGCGCAGCTCTGGAACCGCTCCGCCGACCGGCCGATCACGTTGAGCTGGACCATCAACGTGCGCACGCTCGACGAACTGGAGCAGGAGGTCGCGACAGCGCGCGGGCGGGGCTACCACCATTTCAACGTGAAGGTGGCCCCCGATGCCGAGTTCGACGTGCAGCTGGTCCGGCGTCTCCGGCAGCTGGTGCCCGACGGGCATCTGTGGGCCGACGCCAACTGCGGCTATGACCTGGCCACCGCTCTGGCAGTCGCCCCGCAGCTGGCCGACGCGGGCGTCGACGTCCTGGAGGCGCCGCTGCGTCCGAACTGCATCAGCGGCTACCAGACGCTCAAACGGCAGGGGGCCCTGCCGATCACGCTCGATGAAGGCGTCGTGTCGCCAACCGACGCCGAGGAGTTCATCCGGCTGCAGATGGTGGATGGTCTGACGATCAAGCTGTCGCGCAGCGGCGGACTGGAATCCGCGCGGAGGCAGATTGAACGCGTGCAGGACGCAGGTCTGTTCTGGCTCGGCAGCGGCCTGACCGATCCCGACGTGTCGCTCGCCGCCTCGCTCGCGCTGTTCTCCGCCTACGGCCTCGACCAGCCTGCGGCCCTCAACGGGCCGCAGTTCCTGACCCGCGACATCCTGCGCGAGCCGCTGGCGATGGACGGGGACGTCGCCCACGTGCCGGCCGGCCCCGGGCTGGGTGTCGACGTGGACGAAGCCAAGCTGGCCGCGCTGTCGGTCGACCCGTGAACAGACCCTGCTGCCGCCGCGCAGCACCTGCCCAGCACCTGCCGCGGCGCAGCCATCGACCGGGTCGCGCACCCGCGTGCCGCGGCCCGATCATTCCGGGCGGAGCGCGGCGTGCTGCGCGGCCGATGCATCGTGTGCCGCAACCCCCGCCCCGAACTGCCAGAAGAGGGCCGGGCGCACGAGGAACTCCAGCAGCGTGCTGCTGATCAGGCCACCGATGATCACGGTGGCGACCGGATAGAGGATCTCCTTACCCGGCTGGCCAGCGGCCAGCGCCAGCGGCACCAGCCCCACGCCGGCGGTCAGCGCGGTCATGAGCACGGGGGCCAGCCGCTCCTGGCCGGCGCGCACGATCATGTGGCGCGACCACGTTTCCCCCTCGTGCTGCACCAGGTGGATGTAGTGGTCGAGCAGCAGGATCCCGTTGCGTGTGGCGATGCCGCACAACGACACGAAGCCGACCATGCTGGCGATGGTAAGTGTCTGGCCGGTCACCAACAGCGCCGCCACGGCGCCGATGAAGGCCATGGGCAGCGCGGCCATCACCTGCAGCGAGAAATTGGCTGACCGGAACATGGTGTACAGCACCAGGAACATGCCGCACAGGGAGAGCGCGAACAGCAGGATGATCCTGCGGGAGGCTGCCTGCTGGCTCTGGAACTGCCCTTCGAGCTCCAGCGAGTAACCGGTGGGGAGCGATTCCCGCAGCGGGGCCAGGCGTGTGTTAATGTCCTGCACCACGTCGACCAGCCCGCGGCCGGACGTATTGCATTGCAGCACGAGCCGCCGCCGGACATGCTCCCGGTTGATCGTGTTCGGTCCGCGCGCGAAGTAGATCCGAGCCACGGAACTCAACGACGTGGTGCCCCCTTCGGGCAGGTCGAGCGACATGCGTCCGAGCACCTCCAGGTCCTCGCGATAGGGCGCGTCGAGCCGCAGCAGGAGATCGAACGTCCGCTGTCCTTCGAGCACTTCGGAGATGACGCGGCCGTGCATGGCGGTCTCGACAAAATGGTTGACGTCCCCTGGGGTGAGCCCCACCTGGGCCAGCTTGTCGCGGTCCAGTTCAATCCGCAGCTGCTGGATCATCGTCTGGGGCTCGGGCACGAGGTCGATCACACCCGGCACGGTGGCGACCAGCTGCGTCATCTCCGCCACTTTCGCCCGCAGCACTTCCAGGTCGTCCCCGTAGACTTTGATGGCCACCTGTGCCTGGACGCCGGAGAGCATGGCCGAGATCAAATGAGCCAGCGGCTGCTCGACGCTGGTGACGATCCCCGGAATCTCGGCCATCGCCGCGCGGATCTCGTCCAGGACCTCCTCGCGCTGGCGGCCGTTGGCGGAGTCGAACGTAATGATGAACTCGGTCATGTGCACGCCGATCACGTGTTCGTCCAGTTCCGCACGCCCGGTGCGCGCGACAAAGCCCTCGACACCGTCAATCGCCTGCAGCCGCCGTTCCACCATGCCGGCCACGTCCCGCGAGTGTTCCAGCGACGTGCCGGGCGGCAGGATGACGTTGAGCTGCGCCACCCCCTCGTCGAACGGCGGCATGAAATCGCTTTCCAGCCGCAGCAGCGCCAGGGCACTGATGCCGACCGCCACCACGGCCGCGGCCAGCACCCGTCTGGGCCAGCGCAGACTCAGGCCGATCACCCGCGCCGCGACGGCCTTCAACCCGCGTAATACGAGCCCCTCCTCCGTGCGCTGTGTGGCGCGGGCCTGCGGCAACAGCCAGTAGGACAACACCGGGGTCACGGTCAGGGACACCACCAGTGACGCCAGAATCGACACGATGTAGGCGACGCCCAGCGGCGTGAACAGCCGCCCCTCCATGCCGCTGAGCGCAAAGAGCGGGATGAACACCAGCACGATGATGAGGGTGCTGAACACGATGGAGTTGCGGATCTCGGCGCTGGCCCGGTAGACGACGGTCAGCGCCGGCTGCGGCGCGGCGCTCAGCCGGTTCTCACGCAGCCGCCGGAAGATGTTCTCCACATCGACAATCGCGTCATCCACCAGTTCGCCGATTGCGACGGCCAGCCCCCCCAGTGTCATCGTGTTGATCGACATGTCGAACCACCAGAACACCAGGCCGGTAACCACCAGCGAGAGCGGGATGGCGGTGAGTGTGATGAGCGTGGTGCGGAAGTTGAGCAGAAACACGAAGAGGACAATAGCCACCAGCACCCCGCCATCCCGCAAGGCCGCCAACACATTCTCGATCGCCAGATCGATGAACTTCTCCTGCTGGTACAACTGCGGCGCCACGCGGACATCCGGCGGCAACGTGCGTTGCAGTTCGGCCAGCGCGTCCGTGACGCGTTGTGTGAGCGTACGCGTGTCCGCACCCGGCTGCTTGTTGACGGTCAGGATCACACAGGGACCGCCCGCGAACGTGCCGTCCCTCTCCCGCACGAACGCGGCGCTGTCCCCCCGCTTGATCTCCGGACCTTCGACCACGCGCGCTACCTGGTGGAGCAGGACAGGACGCCCTCCGCGGATCTTCACCACCAGCTTCTGCAGGTCGTCGACCGACTGCACGCGGCCCAGCGCGCGCACCAGATACTCCTGCGGACCCTGATCGACCAGGTACCCACCGGTCACATTGCTGTTGCTCTGCTCCAGAGCCGCCTCGATTTCGCGCAGGTTGACGCCGTAGGAGAGCATCGCATCCGGACGCACCAGCACCTGGTACTGCTTGCGCCCGCCACCCATCACGAGCACCTCGGAGACGCCGGGAATCGTCCGCAGCCGCTGCCGCACGACCCAGTCCGCCAGCGTCCGGAGCTCCATCGGGTCGGTCTGGCCACCTTCGCTCCACAGCCCCACAATCATGATCTGACCCATGATCGACGACATGGGAGCCAGTTGCGGTCGGACCCCGGTCGGCATCCGGTCGGCGACCAGCGACAGTCGCTCCGTCACCACCTGGCGGTCCACGAAGATGTTCGTGCCCCAGTTGAACTCCACGTTGACCACCGACAGGCCCACCCCCGAGGTGCTGCGCACGGCCTGCACGCCGGTGGCGCCGTTGAGCGCCGTTTCGAGCGGGAAGGTGACCAGCGTTTCCACCTCTTCAGGAGCCATCCCGGGCGCTTCGGTCATGATCGTCACCCGCGGGCGATTCAGGTCCGGGAAGACGTCGATGGGCAGCTGGTTCAGTCGCCAGCCGCCACAGCCGAGGATGATCAGCGCCAGGGCCGCGACCAGCAGCCGGTGGTGGAGCGAGAAACGGATGATTGCATTGAGCATGACATCGTTCCGTGATGCGTCATCGGTTCACACGGTCACAGCATCGCACGCCGTCGCCTAGTGATTGTGCCCGGCGTGCGGATCGATGCCGCCACCCGCCGCGTTCTGGAGCGCCAGGTGCAGCTGATAAGCACCGCGCGCCGCCACTACGTCACCCGGCTGGAGCGCCCCGTCGCGGGCGATTACCACGCCTCGCCGATCACGATGCTCAACATGCACCGCCACCCGATCGAAGTGGTCGCCATGCTTCTGGTACACATACCAGTTCGGCCCCTCGGATATGACCGCCTCCACCGGCAGGACGATCCGGTCCTCCCAGGTCTCGGCCGGCACCAACAGCTCCATGCGCTGCCCCGGCCGGTAGCGCCAGGACACGAAGCGGTGGCCGTCAGGCGTCGACTCGTCGCGCAACAACTCGTTCTGCAGACGCACGTAACACTTCAGCGCGCGCGATTCCGGGTCCACCGTGCCGTCGACGTACAGGATCTGCAGGCCGCCCAGTTCCTGCTTGTCGCGCGCCGCAGACTCGATCAGCGCAGAGACCGGCCGCTGCTGGCTGATCGCCCCGCTGAGGACCTCCGCATCCTGCTCGAACGCCCGCCCCTCGATGTACAGTTCGCAATGGTCGGTCAACGTCATGAGCGGAGTGCCGGTGGCCACATGCGCGCCAGGCTTCACCGCCAGCTCCGACACCTGGAAGAAATCCTCGTGGGCCGCGTCCGGGTGGCTGTCGTCCAGATCCGGCGCGTGAATGACGATGGTCTTGACCAGCTGGCGTTCCCGTTCAATGGTGCCGATCTGTTCAGCAGTCAGCCCGTGCAACAGCAGCGCCTCGCGCTCGGCACGCATCGCACCTTCCAGCTTCTGTTTCTCGTACATCGGCTCCAGCAGCCGCCGCCCCGGCACGGCCCCCGAGCGGGCGACGTCCTCGAGACGGTTGACCTCCTGGTTGATCACGTCCAGCTGCTCCAGGTCCCGCAGGAAGTCACTCTGCTTTTCGACCAGGTCTTCATGCGTCAGCCGCACTTCGCACAGCGCGTCGCCGGGGGCCACCGCGGCACCGGCCAACGGAAAGATGCGGGTCACGATCCCCGTCATCGGCGCGGACACGACGATTTCGGACCGGCCGGGGCGTTCGATGACGACGGCCGGGATGGCCAGCGAGCGGGAGAAATCCTGCAGCCGGACCTCGCACAACGTCAGGCCCACGTTCCGGGCCGCTGCCGCGCTGAGTTCCAGGGTCCCTCCCGCCGCATGCGGTGGATGGTCTTCGTCTGTGTGGCCTGCCAGATCATCGCCCTCCGGCTGCCTCTGCACCGCCCGCGTGTGCGACGCCTCGGGTGCCGCGGAGTGATCATCATGATCATGCTGGGGTTGCTCGGCGGTGGGGACAGGAGAAGACTCTGCGGGGCCGTGGGGGGCATGAGCGTCGTCTGCGTCGCAACATGCCGGGCCGGCAGCCACCAGCTGCCGCCACTGCGGCCACCCGTAGATCGCCGCGGCACCACCCACAACCAGCACGCTGACCAGCGCAAGCAGGGCCCACCGTCGAGGATGTTGGACCCACGTTGAGGTGCGCCCGTTCTGAGCGTCTGACATCAGTGCCTCTCCTCGCCACGGCAGCGCGCGCCGCGTTCTTGGTGGTTGTGTGGGTCCATTGCCCGCCCTCCCCACACCGGCCGCGGGCAGACTCCCGTGACACTCGCCAGGGTATTGTGTGGCAAGACGCCGGTTCTGGCTAGGGAGCTTTCTGTTCTCGCCCGGCGCAACTCCCGCCCGCTGCAATCCCCCTTGGCGAGGCTCGTCGACATCGCCTACACTCACGGCCATAGCTCCGATTGGCGAGAGTGGCGGAATTGGCAGACGCGCTGGACTTAGGATCCAGTCCCGCAAGGG
>DAISIS010000269.1:0-7842 GCA_036821925.1 Pirellulaceae bacterium | reverse complement strand
GGGGATCGGGCATCATGCGCAGCGCCAGCCGCTCGCCGTAGATGGTCGGCAGACTGCTCACCCGAATGCTGCGCGCAATCCCGTCGATCTCTTCCGCCGAGATGTGTCCGTCCTGCGGCACTCGCCGCTCGGTGATGTCCATCCCGGCGCGGACTTTGATGCGCGACAACACGTTGTTGCGGGCTGCGGCCGGTATCGGCACAATATCCTGCAAGCGGCCATCGACGCGAAACCGCACACGCAGCCCGGCGGGGGTCGGATCCAGGTGCACGTCTGTCGCGCGATGGTCGAAGGCCCGCCGCAGGATCACGTCCGCCACTGCGTAGGGATCTACGACAGTGAGCAACTCGGTCAGTTCGGCCGCCAGAGCCGTGTTTGGAATCCTCGACCCACTCATGGCGATTCGCTCTCACGCTGGGGTGCGGCTGTAAACGGTAGACGCAGGGCGTTGTGTTCGAAGAACAACGTGGACAGCACGCCCAGACTGATCAGGATCGCCAACACCGCCAGCACACGGCGGAAGCCGGAGTCCTTCAGGACCGAGACGATGCCGACGGTCAACGACACGGCACCGAGCAGCAGCGCTGCGAGCTGCGCGTTGATCTGGACCTCCTCCCGGCCGAAGTAGTGCATCATGACCATGGCCAGCACGGCAAGCAGTGCGCAGGGGAAGGCCGTTAGTGCCAGGATGCGCAGCTCGCGTTCTTCCAGTTCAGCGCTGCGCGAAACCCCCAGCTCATAGGCCGCTTCTTCCCGGTTCGTGACGATTGTCCAGAGTTTCTGCAGCCCGGCCGACTCCAGCTCCTTCCGCACCCGATCGCTGGGACTGACCACCACAAAGCGACGCCGCTTCTTGTCCAGCGTCTTCCAGATGCGCACCAGCGATGCGACCGCACCGCTCCCGATCGTCTCCAGGTCGGAAAGGTCGATCAGCAGGTGCGAACGGCGCGTTGCCCGGATCGCCTCGACCGCCCCCCGCGCCGCTTCCTCCAGCCGGTCCCAGGTCGTGTCGGCCAGCTGCGGATTCACGTCCACATGGCAATAGGTCCGAATGGGCTCGACCAGAAAAGGCTCGCCCTGCGTATCAGATGTTGCACTCACGTTGCCTGCCGTCCGCGCACACGCGCCCCACGGAAACACGCCCCTGAACGAATTCGGCACGCTGCCAGTGTGCCAATATACCGGCGGGCGGCGCGGTTGGGAAGTCACGAGCCGCGCTGGCCGGGGCAGGGCAGGGGGGGCGGGCGGCGGCGGCGATGCAAACGCCGCCCTCAGCGGGCGGTGCGCCACCAGCGCGTGAACCGTTGCACGGCCAACGCAATGCGCAGCAGCAGCGGCAGCTGCGTGCTGGCGTCGATGCGCGCTGTCAGCAGCTGCGCGTGTGTCAGCCCCCGAACATCCCGCAGATCTACGCCCCGCAGGTCTGCGCCGGTCAGGATCGCGTTCGTCAAATCCGTCCGGGCTTGCGCCGTCGCACGGGCCGTATACACATCTCGTGGCTCGCTGTTGGAATGCATCATCTGTCCGTCCTCCGATGGGGCTCTCCGCTGTTCCACGGCCAGACACATGGTCGCCGCGGCAGGTGTAAAACGCACCTGGCGTGCCACGGGAGTGAGGAGCCTGGCAGAATCACCGAAACTGAGTTGGGACTTCCAGTTGCGCACCTCGCGGTGGCGTCTGCCGTACCCTGCGCCGGCCCGGCCGCGTTCCTGATTTGAGACGGCCGTCCAGGATCGGGAACCTGCCCTCTGTCTGCCTGGGGCCCGAACGCCGCCCCCGTCTGCGGCCGCCGCCGCCTGCGCTTGCACCGTCTGGTGACAGGAAAGTGTCACAGACGCGGTGGCTGCCGCGGTGAAGGCCAGCTGTGCCCGGGGGGAGCCACGAGGAGCCAGGAGGTCGGCCGCTCTCTTGTGCGGGAGGAGGAAATCGATTCTGCTACCGGGATGAGATGGCAGGCGGCGCCGCGCGACCGGCGATCGCCGATCGGCCAGACTGGGACGCTCTTCCGCCATACGCACCGCACAGGAGTGGGACTGCCATGAGCAAAGCAACCTGCACACGTAGACGGCCAGCTGGGCCACCTTTACTGATGCTGACGCTGAGCCTGTGCTGCACGTGTGCGGCAGGGAGTCGGGCCAGCACCCTGCAGTTGGAGAGCCCGAACGGAGTGGTTCGCGTCCAAATATCGGTCGCTCCCACGGGGCGGCTGTCGTGGTCGCTCGAACAGGCCGGGGCGGGCGTCTTTGATACGTCGCCGCTGGGCATCACGGTCGACGGTGTCGATCTGGGAACGGGAGTGACCGTGGGTGAGGTGAGCAGTAACGTGATCCAGGAGACGTTCGTCTGTCGCGGCGTGAAACCGCAAGGAGTGAATCACTGCCGGGCCTATCGCGTGCCGGTGCGGCACGCAAGCAGCGGAACCGACTGGACGCTTGAAGCGCGGCTGTTTGACGATGGATTCGCGTGGCGTTATCGGGTGCCGGGCGCCGGGGCGCGTCGCGTGCACGGGGAAGCCTCCGGGTGGACGGTGCCGCCGACTGCACGGGCCTGGTTCCAGACCGACATCCGGAACTACGAAGGAGAATACCGGTGTGCGCAGGCCGCGGACCTGCCGGCACAGATCCAGACGGCGGACGGCCTGCAGGATGTGCGGTTCGGCCCGCCGGTGACGCTGGAGCTGGACAACGGACTCTTCTCGCTCGTGACCGAAGCCAATCTGCGGCACTACAGTGGCATGAAGTTGCGGCGGGGCAGCGAGTGCCGGCTGGAGGCGGTCTTCAGCGACGATCCGCAGGGCTTCACGTTGGTGGGGGAGATCCTGTCGCCGTGGCGGGTCGCCGTGGTGGTCCCGGAT
The DNA here is from genome assembly GCA_036821925.1 of Pirellulaceae bacterium. Classification (GTDB taxonomy): domain Bacteria; phylum Planctomycetota; class Planctomycetia; order Pirellulales; family Pirellulaceae; genus JAAYDI01. Next base: position 4,988 of record DAISIS010000269.1, on the reverse strand, counting down.
CTGAACTCTCTGGTCAACAGCGACGTCATTGCGAGCTTGGGGGACGCTCCCGATCCGCAACTGTTCCCGCACGGGGGGCGCGAGGCGTGGATCCGGCCCGGACGCGCGCTGATCACCTGGTGCGTGTTCGGCAACGATGGCGCGCAGTGGCATTTGCAGAAATGGTTCGTCGATCAGTGCGCCGCGCTTAAGTGTGAATTCCTGCTGTTGGATGGCGGCTGGCGTTCGGAGCAATGGGGGTTCTTAGCCGGCGGCGCCGATCCCTGGGCCCGCCTCAAGGAACTCTGCGAATACGCCGCGGCGAAAGATGTAGGGATCGTGGTCTGGCACGCGTTTCCCGAAGGGCGTGACGACGGCCCCGGCCTGACGCAGCCCGCGGCGCGTGACGAGTTTTTCCAGCGCTGCCGCCAGGCCGGAGTGCAGGGGGTGAAAATCGACTTCTTCGACTCGGAGAGCCTGGAGGTGGTCGAGGCGTGGGAAGATCTGACGCGGCGCGCGGCGACACACCAGCTGACAATCAACTTCCACGGGTCCAACAAGCCGACCGGCGAGACGCGGACGTGGCCGAATCACATTACGCGTGAAGGGCTGCGGGAACAGGAATACCTGCTGTGGGGCACCTTGCCGCGCGCACACTACGCGGCACTCCCCTTCACACGTCTGGCTGCCGGACACGGCGATTTCCTGCCCGGCTACGTGCGCGCCAAGTACCTGCAGAATACCCGGGCCGCCTTCCAGATGGGAACGGCCGTCGTCGCCACCTCCCCGTTCCTCTGCTGGCCCGATCATCCGGAAGATTACCGGGCCAGCGTCTTCCTGGGGCTCGTGCAGGCCATGCCCACCGTGTGGGACGAGACCCACGTGCTGCCGGGATCGGAAATCGGACGCCGCGTGGCCTTCGCACGCCGGGCGGGGAACGAGTGGTTTCTGGCCGCGCTCAACTGCGACGATCAGCCGTACGCGTGGGACATCCAGCTGAGTTTCCTGGGGGACGGTCCGTTCACAGGCACCCTGTACCGGGACCAGGCGGGAACCGACACGACGGTGGCGGTGGAAACCGGCCAGGATCTCGACCGTGCCGCAACCTGCAGACTGGACCTGCCGCCCGGCGGTGGCTTCATCGGTTGGCTCAAGCCGCGCGTGCAGGTCAGAGAAGGAGAGGGAGGAAATGACGAATGACGAATGACGTAATGACGAATGAGGGGCGAGGAGCGAGGAATGACGAATGACGAATGACGTAATGACGAATGAGGGGCGAGGAGCGAGGAATGACGAATGACGAATGCAACAGCTCACAGGAGTGGCACGCATGATTTGTCGCAGCGTTCTCGCAGCCGGGCTGTCGGCTGTGTTCCTGGCTGGGATGTGGCCCGTGTCGGCCGGTGAACCGCCCGCGGCGGCACAGGTGGCGCCCGCGGCGGCGCGGCAGTACATCATCTTCAATCGGGCGCCCGGCTTGGGGATGAACCAGCAGGTGGTTCAGTCGCTGGGACGCTCGCAGTTTGAGGAGATTCTGACACGCTTCCCTAACCGTGACGCGGCCGAGGTGCAGACCGGAATCAGCTACATTTTTTCCTGTTTCCGCACCGCACCGGAAACAACGCTCGCCGCACTGCGCGTGTTCCTGGCCGCCGCGGAGGAGACCAGCACGCCGGTTCTGGTGCAGATCGACACGGAGCACTGGTGGGAGGCGCGTCCGGACCTGTGGAACTGGTGGGATCCGGCACGGCCGGGCTACGACCCGGCCAACCGCGAGAACGTGGAATGGACCGGGTGGTCCCCGGACGATGCCATCAAGATCGCCTGGCGCAATTGGGGCCGGCAAATCCGCGTGCTGCCGCCGCCCAATCTGGCCAGCGCGCGTTACACGGCCGCGTGCCGCGAGGAGATCCGCCGTCTGGTGCCCGTCGTGATGGACTGGTATGGACGCCTCCCGCCGGACAAGAAGCACCTGCTGGTCGGCATCAAGCTCGGGCATGAAACGTCGATCGGCGTCAATGCTTTCCATTATCCGGCGGGCAACGAGCTGCTCGATCGGCCCGCTTCCGAGGACCCGGCAGGGGGCCTGAACACAAACGATGTTGTGGCACGCGGGGTGGCCCAGATTGGCTACGCCGCGTTGAAGTCCTCGGGCATCCGCACCGCAGGCGCGCCCACCGAGAGCGACCTGCGCGACGTGGCGCAGCAGTACCTGCAGATGCTCTGCCACGAAGCCGCACAGGCCGGCGTGCCCCGCCACCTCCTGTTTGCGCACGGCGCCGGGTGGAAGGAGGGGGAGCTGGTCTACGACGTGCCGGTCAATCCCTACGCCTGCCCCGGCTGGAGTTTCTACCAGCATGCGGCCGATCCGCGGCAGGACGTCGGTGTGCAGCGCAACCTGGCACGCTCCGACGCGCCGTACTGGGCCGCCACCGAATGGCTCCTGCAAGGCAGCCGGGACACCGCCGCCTGGCGCAGCGCCCTATCGCACACCCTCTCCGATCCGCGCTGCCGCTATGTCTGCATCTTCAATTGGGAAAGCATCCGCTCGCACGACACCGTCCTGAACGCCATCAGCGAACTGGTCGCATCCGGCGTGTCAGCACTCCCGGGGAACTGACACGATGCAGCGGCGCGAGTTTGTGAAAACCGGTCTGGTGGGGGCGATCGCTGCCGGATGCATCCGGGTGCCGGAGGGAGCGACGCAGGCCGAGTCGGCTGAGGCCGCGGCTTGCAGATCGTGCGACACGTTCGTCTATGGCTCCACGCCGGGCGGCGTCGCCGCGGCGGTGGAGGCGGCGCGACGAGGCGATCGCGTGGTTTTGGCCTGCGCGAAGATGCACCCCGGCGGCATGGCCGCCAGCGGGCTATGCACTACGGATGCCGTGCGCCGGCATCTGTTCGGCGGGTTGGTCCTCGAGTTCATCGGCCGGATTCGTGAGCGGTACCGGCAGATTCTGGGCGAGGATCTCGCGCAATGGCCGCTGGTGCACGACGGTTGGTATTACGAACCGTCGGTGGCGGAACAGGTGTTTCGGGAGATCCTGGCGGGCGAGGAGCAGCAGCTGGAGTGGCTGCCCGGCCAGTGGCTCTCGCAGGCCACAGTGCGAGACCACCGCATCGTATCGGTGGAATTGACTGGCCGCGACGGTACGACGGCGCGGTGTGCAGCGCGTACGTATATTGACGGCACGTACGAGGGAGACCTGGCAGCGTGCGCCAAGGTGCCCTACCGCGTCGGGCGTGAAGGACGCGACGAGTACGGCGAAGCGAAGGCCGGCATCCACTACATGAACTGGCGAACCGGCCAACAGATCGTCACGGCGGATACGGGTGAACCTTCGCAGGCCATTCAGGCCTTCTGCGCCCGGTCGATCTTCACGGACGATCCTGACCACCGCGTGCCGATCGAGAAACCGGCGAGTTACGATGCGCATCTCCAGGACTACCTGCCGCTGCTGGACGACTTCCGGTCCGGCCGCGTGCGAGGTTGGGGATGGGGGACACCTCTGCCACGGCGCAAGTACCAGATGAACGGCAGCATCGAGGATCTGACGAGCTTGAACTGCCCGGGCATCAACTGGGGCTATCCCGAATCGGATCGGCACCACCGCGCGCGTCTGGACGCGTTCCACCGCGACCACGCGGCCGGCCTGCTGTATTTCCTGCAGCACGATGAGCATGTGCCGGCGGCGGTGCGCGAGCAGCTGCAACCGCTCGGGCTGCATGACCAGGAATTCCCGGATACCGGGCACTGGCCGTGGCAGATCTACGTCCGCCAGGGCCGGCGCATCACGGGCCGGGCGATCGTCACCGAACACAACTTCTCCGTCGACCCGCGCACGGGCCGCACTCCGCCAGTAGAGCTTCCGATCGCCATGGGCGAGCACTCGTTCGACGTTCATCCCTGCCACGATCGGCGGTTCGCGGTCGACGGGTTCATGGAAGGAGTGCTCTGGTATCCGCACAAGGCGGCCGGGCCGGCACAGCCGGGCCAGATTCCCTACGGCGCCATGCTGCCTCAATCGCTGGACAACCTGCTCGTGCCCGTGGCCATGTCGAGCACCCACATCGCCATGTCCGTACTGCGCATGGAGCCGGTCTGGATGACGACCGGTCAGGTGGCCGGCCTGGCCGCCGCCACAGCGCGCGACCAGAGCCGGGACGTCGCGCAGCTCGATCCGACGTCGTTCCCCCAGACCCTGCAGATTCGGACCGAGGTCGACCCTCAGGGCCGTACCTGACAGCGGGCCCCCGCTATACGCCGTTCCGGTCCCGCCGGTGCCCGGCCGCTGCTGGTCGCCACCACGTCGCGACTGACGCGATCAACGGGTCACTGCACCCGCACCAGCCAGAACCGGTCCAGCCACACGTGCTTTACGTTCTCGGGGTTCCCCGGGGGCGCGACCCAGAGATACACGTCGCTGTGGAGCTTGGTGGTGCCGAGTTTGTAGACCTGGTACGTGTCGTCTGCGATCTCGTTGCACGAGCGGCTGAGCTGTGCCAGGCCGACACGGTTTTTCGTGTCGTACGCGCCGGCACTGAACGCCAATCCGTCACTGCCGGTCTTCTCGACGCGGATTGAGGCGTATACCTCGTAGGTCGCATCGGCGGCGATCGGTCTGCCCAGCAACGGGTGCTGTATCGCCCACTGCGTGTGGTTGCCGGGCAGGCGGGCGGCCGTCTTGTCCGAGGCGGTGTCGTCCGCTTCGATGGTCACCCAGTTGCCCTCGCCGGCGAGGTTGCAGGTGGCGTCCTGCAGGTCGATCCACCGGTCGCGTGCCAGCGTCTCGCAGCCGGGCGGCGGCGGCGAACTGATGCGTCCCAGGCCGATGGTCCGGCGCTCGAAGCCGTCCAGACGCCCACCTTCGGAGACCAACGTGATGCCGGCCGACTTCGCCACCTCCAGAAACGTCCGGCAGTTCTCCGTGTAGTCAAGCGGGCCAGGCCAGGCGATGTTTTCCCGTGCCGCCTGATCCTGGAACTCGTACCAGCGCGTGGCCCAGACG
>DAISIS010000268.1:0-7849 GCA_036821925.1 Pirellulaceae bacterium | reverse complement strand
GGCCCGATCGACATACTCGAGCGCCTTGGCGCGCAGCGCAGGGCGTTCCGACATGACCGACGCCAGGTTGTTCAGCGCGAGCACGTTTTTCGGATCAACGCTTACCACTTTTTCCAGCAGGCGGATCACGTCATCCAGCCGGCCCTGAATGATGCGGACGTTGGCGATCTTGACGAGCGTATTGGGGTCGCCGCCGTACTTCTGTTCAGCCGCCGCCAGAATCGGCTCGACGCGTTCGTAATCGGCAGCCGACGGGGTGCCGGAGGTCAGTACGTCGGCCACAGCCTGCACGACGGCCGGGGAGTCCGACTGGGCAGCCGCCTGCTGGCAGATATCGAGCGCGTCCGGGATGCGGTTCTGTCTGGCGAGGCACCTGGCGAGTGCGGCAAACTGGTTCGCATCCAGTTCGGCGAGTCGGCGGTACCAGGGTTCGGCGCCGGCATGGAGTCCCAACCGCATGTAGATGTCACCCATCTGAGCAGTCAGGACCTTCTGGGCCGTGGGATCTGCGGCGAGCGTAGAGAGCTGCTGGAGTGCCGGGGGATCGACCTGTTGCGCGACCGCGTCGGTATTGCCCTGGGCGACGAGCAGGCGTGCCTGCAGTTCCAGTGTGCCGGCATCGAACTCGCCCTGCCGGGCCTCGGTCAGCGTCTGCAGCCAGCGCTGAGCCTCCGGGAGATCGGCGTGCCGGATCAGGAAATCGACGTAGAAGGTCAGACTCCGGACGTCTGGTGGTGTCTGCCGGCCGACCTGTTCATACTGGGCCCGTGCGCCCGGCAGATCCCCCTGGCGTTCGAGGATCCGGGCCAGGATCAGACGATCGTTTGGCTCTGCCTCGGCCGACGCGATCAGCGATTCGAAGATGGTGCGGGCTTCCGCCAGGTTCTCCGCGCCGTCGCGTTGGAAGAGCAGGACGCCGTGGAGGCGGCGGTCCATAACGGGGGTCGCCGCGTCATCGCTGGCGGAGCGGAGCATCTCGATGGCCGATTTCCACTGGTCGCCTCCGGCCCCAGCCATCAACGTGGCGAGCGTGCGTTTGGCCCGGCCATCGTTCGGGTTGCGGCGCAGGCTGTCCTGGAGCAGTGCAATCGCCTTGTCCTGGTAGTTCGCGTTCGCACTGTTCTTACCCAGGCGCGAGACGTAGAACTGGGTCAGCCGCAAACGCACGCGTTCGTCGTCGGGCGATTCCTTGAGCGCTTCGCGATAAGCCGTTTCTGCGTTCTCGTCCTCGCCCAGTGCCTCGTATCCCTGTGCCAGAACGAACGCGCGTCGGCCGTTGGACATCTGGGACTGTTTCATCATCTCGACGAGTGTTTCGCGGGCCTTGCTCTTGTTGTCGGTGCGAATGTAGAAGGTGAACAGCCCGTTCCAGGCTCGGTCGTCCTGAGGCGCCGCCTTGATGGCGTCCAGGAACACCTGCTCGGCCTCACCTGCTTTGTCTGCGCCCAGGAGCATCAGGCCGTACCAGACTCGCGCCATGACGTCGTCCGGCCGGCTCTCGTAGGCCCGGCGAGCGACGTCCAACGCTTGCCCCTGCTGCTCGCGTTGCAGTGCGATGTTGATGGCCACTTCCGACAGTGCGCCGGAGAGCGGCACAGCGTTTTCGATGCGGGCCAGGCAGGCGGCGGCATCCTGGAACAGCCCCGAACGATACAGTGTGTTGACGAGCCGTTCCTGGACGCCGATGCTGCGATCGCCCAGTTCCACAGCGCGCTGGTAGGCACGGGCGGCCTGTTCCAACACGTTGCGCTGCCGTTCGGGATCGCTGGTCAGCGCCGCGCGTTTTTCTTCGGCCTCGCCGCGCAGGGCGTACACGACAGACCAGGAAGGACGCACCGTCTCCAGGCGGTTCAGCTCGTCGATGGCCTCGCGGAACCCGGCGTCGCGGTCGGAGACGGCCTCGGACACCAGCCTGCGGATCTTCATCACCAGCGCCCACGTCTTGTCCTGCTGGTCGCCGCCCAGCAGTTCGGCTTCCAGTGCCCGGCGGGCCTCGGGATCGTCCAACCGTTCGACAATCTGCATCCGCAGTCGCGCGACGGTCAGATCGTTCGGGTGCGTCTGGGCCAGCTCTTTCAGGATCCGGTTGGCTTCGGCCGGATCGCCGGCCGCGAGCGCGATCTGGGCCTTGGTCTTGGCGATCAGTGCGGAATTGGCCGGCGTCAGGTCGGCGCCCAGCGGTTCCAGCGCTGCGCGGGCCTGGTCGAACTGCTGGCGTTCGGACAGCAGGTTAGCCTGCACGACGCGCCACGCGACTTCGTCGGGGGCCTGAGCCTGGTAGGCCTTCACAGCGCGGTCCGCGTCTTCCGGCTTGTCCAGCCGCTGGTACAGGAACACCAGCGTGCGGAGCAGCGACTCGTCTGCCGGGTGCTGCTCTTCCGCCTGGCGGGCAGACTGGTAGATCTGGGCCACTGCCGCCTGCCGCTCTTCCGGCTCGCTGGCCCGCACGACCGCCACGTCACCCTCGAGCAGATGCAGGCGCCAGTTGGCTGCCAGCTGCCCGGCATTGTCTGCCTGGCGGAGTGTTTCCAGGACGGTGTCGAGGCCGGTCCAGTCCCGTTCCGCGGCGGGCAGCTGTTGTTGTTTGTTGAGCAGCAGGCGCGCGCAGAGCAGCGATGCTTCCGGGCCGGGCTGCAGCGTAATGGCCCGTTGGCAGTTGCCGATCGCGTTGTCGATGGCGCCAGCCCGTTCCCAGGCAGCCGCGGCGGCCAGCAGGCTATTCGCCTGGTCTTCGCGGCGGGGAGCGATCTCGGCGGCATCCTCCAGACTGCGGGCCGCCAGGTCGGGCCGTCCGGCCTGTTCGTGACACAGACCCAGCAGGCGATAGGCCTGGAAATGCTCGATTGCTGCGGCCGGCGACATGGGCTGGCCCGCCGCCACACGCTCGAGCAGCGGCAGTGCCTCGGCGTACATTTCGCGATGGATCAGGACGCGGACCCGCATCAGCTCGACCGACTTCTTGAGCCGCTCGAATCGACTGCGATCGCTCCCCAGCCCGAACCGTTCGACCTCTCGTTCGAGCACCTGCAGCTGGTCGTTGGCCGCGTCGAACTGCTGCTGATCCAGCAGCAGCTGGGTCAAGTAGTAGCGAACCGCGAAGCTCGGCGCGTCGCGATCCTGCAGCGCCGCGGTCCAGAGCTTGACAGCCCTGTCCGCGTCGTTCTGGGCCACGGCGGCCCGGCCGAGCCCCAGCAGGGCCGACTCGTTCTTGGCATCGATGTGGTCCAGCACGTACTGATAGTTTTCGGCAGCAGCCTGCAGGAGCTGGCGGGCTTTTTCGAGCTGGTCGAGCTTGTCGAGTTTCGCCTGCTCTTCCGGCGCAGCGGGAGCGGGCTCCTGGTCAGCGGCCGGCAGCGCCGCAAGGTTAAGCTGCTGCAAGATCGCGGATGCCGCGGTGAGCGAGTTGGAGGCGGCCGCCAGCCGGACCTTTTCGTTGTCGGTTCCCAGCTGCAGCGCCTGGGCCAGGTCCTCGTCCGCGCCCGGCAGGTCATGTTGGCGCCGGTAGTTGGAACGGACCAGCCAGGCCAGCGGGTCGTCCGGCAGCTGTTCGACGAGCCGGTCCATGGCCTGATCCGCTTCGGCCACGCGGGCCTCCCGGGTCATCGGCTGCGGCGTGGTGTCTGCTGGTGCTCCTTCCGGAGCACCTTCCTGCGTTCCCTCCGGCGCACTGCCGGGCGCTGCGGCTGCCGCATCGCCGGCCGGCGCGGCGGGAAAGACGACCAGCTGCGGATCCTCGCGTCGCAGCAGGAAGGCCAGGATTTCGGTCACTTCCGGGTCCGGCTGCAACGCGTTCGCCTTGCGTAGTTCGGACATCAGTGTGGCGGTGACCCGGGCCATATCCGCGCCGGGTATGCCCCCCGTCTGATAGCGGCCGAAGCGTGCCAGCCCGCGGAGCCGGGCCGTACTGAAGTCCTTCTCGTCGCTGCCACCGGGCACCGGCAGTTTGTCGGCTTCCACCTCGGCTTCGAGGTACCGCCCCTGTTCGATCAGCAGGTCGACCAGGCTCCGCCGGAGTTCTTCCTGTTTCGCCTCATCGGCGATCCCCAGCGCTTCGTAGAGCAGGACGATGGCACGGTCGGCGCTGCGGGTGTCGCTCGCGCCCTGCTCATAGACTTCGGCCAGCCGGACGTGTGCATCAATGTCATCAGGTTTGATCTGCGTGTAGCGATAAATCAACGAGGCGGCGTCGTGGAAGACGGCCTTTTCCTGCTGGTCCTTGGCGTTGGCGAGCAGCTCCTCGGCCTGTGCCAGGAGCGCATTGGCGCCGCGCTGGGCCTGAAAGCTATGCCAGAAATAGAGCCCGATACCGCCGGCTGCTACGACGATCACGGTCCCGATCAGTACGGGAATGCTGATGGTGCGATAGGTTTTCAGATCACTCTCCTGCTGACGATCACCAGTGGAATTCGTGTGCAGTTGTGGTGTGGGTCGTGGCATAGAGCACCTTCAATGCAACCCCTGTGCCAACCTGGCGCCGGGCCACCGACACGCGGTTGAGGACCCGGCAGTTCGGGGCGGAATTACAGCGGCTGGTAGGACTTGCCATACGTGTAGCTGCCGTAGCGGCTGGCATAGTTGCGCACGGGCAGTCCGCTCATGACGACGCCGACCGTATTGGCTCCGGCCGCTTCCAGACGCGAGTACGCCTGTTGGATGTGGTTCATCCGCGTGCGGTCGCGCATCGCGCAGACGATGGTGGCGTCGGCATGCTTGGCCAGCACCAGCGCCTCGCTGGCGGCCAGCACGGGGGGCGTGTCGATGACGATATAGTCGTATTGTTTGCGGAGCTCATCCAGGAGCGACCGGAAGGCACCGTTGTGGAGCAGGCGGTGCGGATTAGCCGCCAGTTCGCCGGCCGGCAGCAGGCTCAGCAGCGGGAAATCCGACTGGGCAATCGCGTCGTCCAGGTGGCAATCGCCGTTGAGGACTTCGGCCAGACCCGGATTGAGCGCGACGTCGAACATGCGGTGGATGTCGGGGGCCCGCATATCGCCGTCGATCAGCAGGATCGGCTTGCCGCTGGTGCGTGCGAGGCTCATGGCCAGGTGCGTGGCGACACTCGTCTTGCCTTCGGAGCTCACCGCGCTGGCGATGGCCAGCACCTGCACGTGCCGCATGGACTCGGCCAGCACGATGTTGGTGCGCAGCCCGTCGACGCTCTCTTCAAACAGCTGCCGGCTCAGGCTGGACCGCTTGCTGGCGCGCCGCCCGTACCCGTAGACAGGCAGGGAGGCGATTTCGCCCAGGATCGGCATGCCAACTTTGTGCCGAATTTCGTCGACCGTATTGACGCGTTTGACCGTCCATTCCCACCCGACGGCCAGCGCGAACGGGCAGCAGAACGCGATCCCCAGTGCCAGCAGCATCTCGAGGATCGGCAGCTGCTTGTCCGGCGCTTCCGGCAGCCGCACGCCGTCGGCCCCGTCGAGTGCGAACACGCGGCTGGGCGCGTTCGCCTCGGTGCTCAACCGTGCCTGCTGCTGCAGCAGCACGTTCGACACGTTTTCAGCCTGCAGCAGATCGCGATTGGCGTAATCCACCTTCAGCTGGTCGCCCATCGAGATGCCGCCCCGAGCTTCCTCTTCCTCGATCTTCTTCTTGACAATCTCCAGCGTGGCCTTCGCCGTGGACAATTTCCATTCCAGTTCGCCCAGCCGGGCCGCAAACTGCTGCGTCACGCCGGAGCTCAGCTGCACACGGGTCTGGGCCCGGAGCTGCTGTTCGTCCTTGGCAAACTTCTCTTCATCCGCCTTGAGGATGGCCAGCTGATGCTGCAGCGTCGGGTTGTTCTGGCTGGTCGCCTGGGCCTTCAGCTTCTCCAGCTGCTCGCGCCGCGCATCCAGCTCCTTCTTGCGTGCCAGCACATCCGCTCCGATGAGCCGCTCGACGTCGGCGTCCGTCACTTCGGCCGGCGCGTTGGCCATTCCCTTCTCCGTCTCGATGGCCGCGGTGAGCATAATGATGTCCGCCTCGGCCTGCACCTGCATGGCGCGCATGTCGCTCAGCGGATCGCCCGCGGCCAGGCCGGCCATCGCCGGAGAGGCCGGAGTGGGAGAGACGCCGGTCGACTGGGACAGATCCTGGAGCTGCTTCCACTTGAGCTGGGTAGCCGCCTTCTGTTTCTCGATTTCCAGGCCGAGCGCGTCGGACAGCTTGTGGCGGAACTCGGAGTCATAGGTGGCGACGTACCGCATGTATGAGCTGATCACGGCATCGACCACTTCCTTCGCGCGCTGCGGATCCGCCGCCGCGTACTCGATGCTGTAAATCTCTGACTCGCCGATCGCCTTCACCTGCACCGCCTCCGTGAGATACGCCAGCTGATCGCGCGCCTTGAGGATCTCCGGATGCCGCTGGACCTTCGGGTCCGCCAGCACGGGCAGCAGGACCACGGGCAGCCGCAGCAACTGCAGCTGCGTCTGGACGAACTGCTTGCTGTTGGAACTGTCTGTCGGAAACGCGATGTGCGGCTGCTGGCCGAGGATCCGGATGCGGCCGATCGCCAGGTATTGCGGCTCGAACAGCAGGAACACCGTGCCGGCCGCGGCCACCGCCAGCAGGATGCCCAACGGCGCGGCCACTTTCCACCAGCGCCGTACCGCGTGCAGGACGAACGTCGGCGTCAGCCCTTCGTGCGACGAGCCCTTGGATACCGCGCGGCGCGCGGGCAGTTTGCTGGGTGCCGGATCGAACGCTCGTGGGGATGCTGCATCCGATGGTCTATGCTCATTCATAGCGTGTCTTCAATCAAGGAAAGGCCTGTTCGGACGAAACGATGCGAAGAGAGGAGACTTGAACATTCAGCTCACGGAGGGGCCGGTCGGACTCCGCAGTCCCTGCTGGCGAATCATTCCACGTACATCCAGTTGCTGTGCCTGCGGGAACAGCCAGCCGAGATACCACAGGACGAGGGCGAACAACAGCGCCGCGAAAGGCAGCATCAGCCAGCCGGCCAGGTCGTGCGAGAACTTCTTGGCCACCGCGTCCGAGGCGAACTCGGTCAGCAACCCGGTCAGCACGATGCGCGCCGAGTTCGCAATCAACGAGATCGGCAGCACGGCGGCGATCAACAACGCTTTCTCCCACCAGCTCCTGCGCATCAGCACCACGTAGGCGAAGGCCAAGGCCGCAATCCCGATGAAGATGGTGAGCCCGGAACAGGCCTGCTCCACCTCCAACGTGTGACTGCCCAGCAGGATCGTGTTGCCCTGCGTCACGGCCGGCAGCCCGAAACACTGGAGCGTCCAGCCGCTGATGATGGTTGCGATCCGCTGCAGCGGATAGCTCAACATCCGCTCCACACGGTACGGCAGCTGGACCATGAAGAGCAGAAACACGATCGACGGCAATGCCCAACGCAACCACCGCCAGCCCCCGAGCAGCCAGACGACGCCGGCGACCCAGAACAACAGCGACCACCCATCGACCGGCTCCAGGTAGTACAGCGCGGCGACGTAGCGCATGGCCGCCCCGATGCCGAGCAGCACCACACCGGGCCAGATCCGATGCTTGTGCGCGACGCCCGGAAACTGGCTGCGCCGCGCCCACAGGAAGTAGATGGCCAGCGGCGCGACGAAGTAGCCGTGCGAATAGTCCGGCTCGTTGTCCCAGATCTGCACCAGCGACAGGAACGTCGTCCAGTAGGACCAGACGAACACGGCCAGCAGCGCCAGCGCGGCCAGGCCCAGCACGATCCGCGGGGTCGTCAACAGCGCGTTGCGCTCCGGAGCGATCACTGGGGTTTCCGCCACCGCCGCCTGGGGTGCAGGATCGGCCTGGGGGCCGCCCCCACCTGTAGAACGCCTGCGAGCGCGCTGCGATTCACGGCGTGGACCTAAGTTTCTGGATG
>DAISIS010000267.1:0-7870 GCA_036821925.1 Pirellulaceae bacterium | reverse complement strand
CCAGGTAGTGGATCAGCCGGCCGAAGAGGAACAGGTCGAACAGCGTATTGCGGGCCAGGAAGTTGATCTGTTTGCGGAAGCAGATGCCGACGAGCACGGGATCGAAGTAGCTCTGGTGGTTGGCGCAGATCAGGGCTCCCGTGCCGCGCGGGATGTGTTCGCGTCCCTTCCAGCGGAACCCGAAGCAGCACTTGGCGATCAGCCAGAAGAGCGTCTTGAAGAACTGGTAGCCGGCACTTTTCCAGAGTGGTCGTGTCATTCCCATGCGTCTGCTGTCCCTCGTTGGCGCACCAGGCGTTCCAGCGTGTCGACGACCTGCGTTTGTGTCAGCCCATCCGTGTCGACGATCAGCGCGTCCGGGGCCGGGGTGAGTGGTCCGCAGGCGCGTTGCGCGTCGCGCGCGTCGCGCTGGTTCTGCTGGGCCAGCACGTCATCGAGCGTCACGGACTCGCCGCGCTCCTGCAGCTGCTGCCACCGGCGCCGCGCCCGTTCGCGGGGTGACGCGATCAGGAAGAACTTGCACTCCGCCGCGGGAAACGCCACGGTGCCCTGATCGCGCCCTTCCGTGACCACGTGGCGGCCGTGTGCCAGCCGGCGCTGGAGCGCCACCAGCTGTGCGCGCACCAGCGGATTGTCGGCGACGTAGTGGGTGTTGTGGGTCACTTCCTGGCTGCGGATCGCCAGCGTGACATCCTGGCCGTCGACCAGAATGCGGTGGGGGTCGAACACCAGCGGCAGATGCGCGGCCAGCTCAGCCACCGCCGGCTGATCGTCCCACGCCACCCCCTGCCGGGCCGCCGCCCACGCCACTGCCCGGTACATGGCCCCCGTGTCCAGGAAGCAGAACCCCAGCCGCCGGGCCAGTTCCCGGGCCACCGTACTCTTGCCCGCCCCGGCGGGTCCGTCAATGGTCACTATCATCGCGCGCGGCACCTGTCGCAGCTGTCGATCACCAGCGGGCCTCCACTTCCAGATACTCGTGGGCTCCCAGGTCGATCTCCACCCCGCCGTCGCGCACGCTCAGACTGCCCATCGTCTGGCCGGCGAAGCTCAGTTTGTAGGCCGCGTGGATGGCGCGGAAGGCGGTCAGCCGAGTGTGCACGGTGCGGCCGGCCGTCTCGAGCAGCCGCACTCGCAGACCGGCCACGAACCCGTTGAGCACCAGGGGTGACCAGGCGGTGGCCGTGACATTGCGGCGATCGATGTGGAACATCCAGCCCTGCGTCGACCCGGCCGGCGGGCCGGTCGTCCGCGGCGCGGCCGTCGGCGGGGCCAGCAGGGCCAGCGCCTCGGGCAGCGGGTGCTTCACATCCAGACCTATCCCCAACTCGAAGCGGCGTGCCCGCTCGCCCCGCACCAGGAGCAGACTGTCGAGCATCCGTTCATCGGTCCGCAGGTGAAAGGGCAGGCCGCCGGTAAGCAGCACGACGTTCGGCCCGCCTTCGTCGATCTCGATGTAGAGCGGCGCTTCGAGCTGCTTCGCCTCCGCCCGCTCACGCAACTCGTTCACGCCGCGCCACAGATCGGCCCCCTCGTCCGACCAGGCGAACCGGCAGGCATAATAGGACTCCCACGGATCGTCCCCCAGCGGCAGGACCGGATCGAGCTCGATCGACACGTGCAGCACACGACTGCCGCGCCAGACGCGATACCACTGCCGGAAGTTCGCCACCAGTTCGCCGCGCGCGGTCAGCAGGCGGCCGCGGGAGGCAATCTCGCCCACCGCGCTGGTCGCCACGCTCACCTGCACGCTGTCGGCCACCATGACCGAATAGGGCGTCGCCTCCCCGCGCCGCGACGACGCGGCCGGCAGCCGGCACGCCAGCTGCTGCGACAGCCGGTTGCCCCGCTGTTCGTAGCCGTTGAGCGACTGCAGCGCCCCGGTCGTGCGGCTGATGCGCGCTTCGAAAAACTCGTTGAACAGACGGTGTCCCTGGGCGAGCACCTGGGGGGCCGACCCGGCCGGCGCCGAATCCGCCCCGCTCTCGACCCACACATAGCCCATCGCCGGCACGTCCGCGACCACATAGCGATGCGCTTCGGCACTGGCCGCCGCATAGATCGGCTTGGTGACCTCCGGCAGCTCCGGCAACTGCGGCAGATCCACCCCCATGCGTCGCACCACCGCCGTCGGGTTCCACAGCAGATAGCCGGGCGCGGACGCTCCCGCACGCTGGCCGAGAATGCCGGCCGCGTCCTGCAGGCGGCCTGCCAGCACGTCAGCGACCCGCTCATCCAGCCCCTCGTCGCGCGGTTCGTCGGCCGACCCGTCCACCTCTTCCCACAGCGCGGCGATCGACTCGATTGGTTTGTTGCGCACCAGAGCGACCACGGTGCCCAGCGCCTCGGCGGCCCGTAACGCCACGTGGCGGCGCCAGTAGCGAACCGAGGTGGAGATGGGGTCGAGCTGTTCGCGCGCCACGGCCAGAGCCAGACAGGGCGAGCGATACTGGTCCGCCTTGAACCGCTCACTCGTACCCGGATACCCCGTGTCGCGGAAGTACTGTTCGGCCGTCACGAACTTGCCCAGCATGGTGCCGTAACGGGCGATCCGCCGCAGGTCGTGATACCAGGGGCTGACGTGGCCTGGCCAGTGCGCCAGGCACAGCGTGGCCACATGGTCCGAGTCCATCGCCTCGCCCAGTTTGCTGGCCAGCGCCAGGAACGTCGCCGCGCGGGCCGCATCGAGCGGCATCCGGCCGATCGCGTCGATGGACGAATGATCGGGCCCTTGCCAGCGGATCTTCACCTGGGACCCTTCCGGATACTTCCCTTCACTCAACGCCGCGTGCAGCGCTCCGGTGTAGCCCAGCCGGTGCAGCAGCTGGGGGTACAGCACCGAGACGCCGTAGTTGCGGCGGGCGTAGACGCGGGGCTGCGCACCGAGCAGCTCGTCGTGCTGCTGCAATCCCTGCAGGAAACGGCGCAGCACCGTCTCGCAGCTGTGCAGCGGTGACCGGCCTTCCTGCCACTCGCCCCCCACCAGACCCAGATGGCCGGCCGCCAACGCCCGCTCGACCGCCGCAAACGACTCCGGCAGCCGCGTGTGCATGTCCGCCAGCAGCTGGCCGGTGAGCAGCAGATTGGTGGGGATTTCCACCTGCAGCTGGGCGATCAGGGGAGCACCGAGCGTATGGGGGGCCAGCAGGGTCAGGTCCAGCAGGTAGGCGTCGACGGCATAGTAGTGAGCGCGTTCCTGGGACAGGAGGTCAAAGCACGCGGCCAGCCGGTCCCGGGCCGTCGCCTGGTCCCCCGACACGGCGGCCTGAGCTCCGGCCACGACCTGCTGGAAGAACTGCGTTTCGTCCAGATTCGTCGCGTACCGCATCTGGCGTGTGAGCAGTTCGACCTGCAGGAAGCAGTAGCCTAGCGCCAGGAAGTCGGCCGTCACGTCGGTGTCCAGCGCAGCCATCTGGTCCTGCAGCGGCTCGAGAGCCCGCTGCAGGATCGCCTCCCGCGTCAGATTGCCCTCGATCCAGCAGGCCCCCGCGGTAGCGGCGCGAGCCGCCAGATCGGCTGCAATGTGGTGGGCGCTGGCAGCCGGCGCCAGAATCAACCGCCCGGCCAGCTCGGCCGGCGGATTGTCGCCGCGGCACCAGCGGGGCGCTCCGCCCGTGCTGGCCAACAGCGCCGGGTGCCAGAGAGCGGTCCACGCGGCGAGCAGTCCGTCGGCATCGTCCCCTTCGTGATGCAGCGGAAAGTCCTCGAGCCCGTGGCATGGCAGCAGGACGTATGATTCCCGATATGTCATGCGTGTGTCAGTCGTATGGAGGGGGGGGTGAACGTGGCTGTCAGCCTTTCACCATATCGGGCGAGTGGGGGAATGTCGAGGAAGCATGCGCCGTTTCGCGCCGCGGCGCGCGCCTGCGGCGTACGGGCCAGCCGCTCCGAGAATCGGTCCTTTCAGGGGGGAATTCATTGACAGTTGATACGACACCTTTGTACAGTGGAAAGGGACCAGAGAATCTGGTGGCTCCCTGTCTGTGTCCCCGTCATATCTCCTGTTTTTGCCAGGTTTTCTCGGCACGTGCGGGGGTCACCGGCACAGGCGTCCAGATTTTCCGTGATCACGTTGTTGTCGTTCGTACAGCAGCCGGGTTGCTGGAACCGACACGCCTTCGGAGTTGAGGGGACGATTCATGGCGAAGAATGCCGGCGTATGGGGTATCGATATCGGTCAGGCCGCGTTCAAGGCTTTGCGCTGCACGCTGCAGAACGGCGAAGTCGTCGCGGACGCCTTCGACTATATCGAGTATCCGAAGATCCTGAGTCAGCCGGAGGCGGAACCGGAGAAGATGGTGCGGGACGCCATCGAACAGTTCCTCTCCCGCAACGACGTGCAAGGTTACAAGATCGCTCTGGCTGTGCCGGGGCAGAGCGGTCTGGCGAAGTTCTTCAAGCCGCCGCCCGTCGATGCCAAGTTGATTCCGGACATCGTCAAATTTGAAGCGCGGCAGCAGATCCCGTTTGCGCTGGAAGACGTGATCTGGGACTTCCAGCAGATGGGAGGGGGCGAGGTCGAGGGTTTCGCGCTGGAGACGGAAGTCGGCCTGTTCGCGATGAAGCGCGAGCAGGTGTACCGCGCGATGCGGCCGTTCCAGGACGTGGGGGTGGAGCTGGACATCATCCAGCTGGCGCCGCTGAGCATCTACAACTTCGTGGCGTATGACATCCTGCGCGACGTGTCGCCGGCGGCCGAATACGACCCGGAGAATCCGCCGCCATCGCTCGTCGTGCTGTCGATGGGGACCGATACCACCGACCTGGTGATCACCAACGGGTTCCGCGTGTGGCAGCGCAGCGTGCCGTTGGGGGGCAACCATTTCACCAAGCAGTTGACCAAAGAGCTCAAGCTGACCTTTGCCAAGGCAGAGCACCTGAAGCGCAACGCGCGGCAGGCGGAAGACCCGCGTCTGGTGTTCCAGGCCATGCGCGCGGTGTTCAACGATCTGGTGACGGAAGTCCAGCGTTCGATCGGCTATTTCCAGGGGATCGACCGCAAAGCCAAGATCGGCGGAGTGGTCGTGCTGGGCAACGCCGTCAAGCTGCCCGGCCTGCCGCAGTACCTGGCCAAGAACCTGGGCTACAGCGTCAACAACTTCGAAGCCTTCGCCCACCTGACCGGCTCCTCCGTCCTGTCGGCGCCGGCATTCAAGGACAATCAGCTGTCGTTCGGAGTCTGCTACGGCCTGTGCCTGCAGGGGCTGGGGGCCGCCAAACTGCGCACCAACCTCGTGCCGCGGGAGATCATGACCGAACGGCTGGTGCGGTCCAAGAAACCGTGGGCCGTCGCCTCCGTCGCAGCACTGCTGCTGGCCTGCACGTTCAACGTCTTCTTCCACTACGGACGCCTGCATCAGGTCACGGACGACCGGGCCGTGGCCGGCATCAGCTGGAAGAAGGCGGTCTCGGAAATGGAGAGCGCGCAGGGGCTGAGCAGCCAGTTCACGGGCGAGGACCAGGAGCTCGCCGATCAGCTCGAACGCATCACCGCCATCGGCGAAGAACTGGTCGGCAACGCCGATCGCCGCATGCTGTGGCTGGAACTGCTCAAGGCCGTCAACTCGGCGCTGCCGCAGACGCCCGGTGTCCAGCCGGGTGAGATCCCGGACGTCGATAAGCTGCCCTTCCAGCAGCGCGAGGAGATCCACGTCGAACAGCTGGAAGTGCAGTACTTCGACGACCTGTCGGCTTGGTTCGGCGAAGAGGTCAAGAAGAAGCACATCGAGACGCAGCAGTCGCTCGGCATCGTGGTCGCCCCCGCCAGCGATTCCAGCGCGGCGGACGAGAGCACGTCGGGGAGCGGCAGTGCGGCGGGGCCAACCGGTGAAGGGTGGGTGATACAGCTGCAGTGTTACCACTACTTCAATTCGGACCGCGCGAAGGAAGGTCTCTGGCATGTCAACCATACGCTGATCAGCAACCTGCGCACGCAGGAGGTTGTCCTGCCAGTCGCGGTGGAGAAGATCCGACCGGGCGTGATGGTCAAACACCAGGTGCAACCCGCCGGGCAACAACCCCTGCTGATGAGCTTGCGCGTGGTGTCGATCACGCCGCTCGTCCAGCCGGACCCCAATACGGGCGTCGACATGGTCTCCGGTTACCAGCTGGCACTGCAGGGCGTAGAGACCCCCGTGGCGGTGGCCGCCGACGCGTTGGTGCCGGTCGCGTTCACGATGGAAGAGATGGGAATTGGCTTCCCGATCGTGCTGTCCGATTCCCCCATCAACCGCACCAACCAGGTGCCGAACCCGAACTACGAGATGCCTGAAGGCGGCCTGCGGGGCGGTACCGGCTACCCGGGCACCATGGGAGGTCCGATGGGCATGGGGGCCATGGGTGCGGGGGCCGGCATGCCGCGTTCGCCAACCGGCGGCGGGATGACCGGTCCGCCTGCAGGGGGCGGCTTGCGCGCCTCGAGCGGGAATCGGGGCGGCACGTCCGACGACGGCGAAGCAGATGAGAAGACCGAGTCGTTGGAGGAGCCGTATCTGACCGTCCCGCGCTATGATTTCGTCGTCCAGTTCTTGTGGAAGGAAGTGCTGTTGACCGAACGTCTGGAGAAGCAGGTCAGCGACTGGGAGAAAGAGAAACAGAAACAGGGCCCGCAGCAGCCACCGGCTGGCGACGAACTGGCGGCCAACACAGAGGGAGGTGCGTAAGCCATGGATCAGATCAAACAGGCACTCACCGTCCTCCGCAAGTATCACTTCTGGATCCTCTGTGTCGTCATCCTGGGGCTGTATATCGGCGTGTGGTTCATGTCCACCTCGGACATGACCAAGCAGACCGAAACGCTCGCCGGCAAGATCGAAACTGCGTTCAAGACGGGTGAACAGATCAGCGGCATCGCGAATCACCCCAACACCGATTCCGCCAAGATGATGAAACAACTCAATCACGCGGAAGCGGAACAGGTGCGGCTGGCGTGGGAGGCGCGCTTCCGCGAACAAGAGGATGTGCTGAAATGGCCCGAGAAGCTGCTGCCTGACTTTATTGCGGCCGTGGAACCGCTCAAGCCGATCGAGGCTGCCGTGAAGTTCCCCACCCCGCCCCAAGAGGAACTCCGCCTGGAGTTCCGCAATCGGTACCGAGACTACATCCGCGATGAACTGCCCAAGCTGGCCGAAATCATCGGCGCGGTCTGGGGTGCCACCGGGTCAGCGAGCGGTTCCCGCTTTCCGGGCATGGGCGCTGGCGGCGGCATGCCGCCGGGGATGCCGGGCGGCGGCGCCGTGGTCGGCATGTCCGACCCGCGCGGCGGTGGGATGCCCGGCATGCCCGGCATGCCCGGGATGCCCGGCATGCCCGGGATGCCCGGCATGCCCGGCATGCCCGGCATGCCCGGCACGTCGGACACCCGCGGCTTTTCGGGTATGCCCGGGATGCCCTCACTGAGCTCCGGACTGCGGGCAGACGAAAGTCCCATTGTGGTGGAATGGAATCCATCCAATCAGGCCGCATTGCAGGCCGCCAGCTTCAATTTCGTGACCCCCACGACGCTCCAGATCCTCTACGCGCAGGAGGACCTCTGGGTGCTCCGCGCGCTGATGCTCATCATCAAGGCGACTAACGGCGATGCCGACGCCCAGTACAATGCGGCGGTCAAGGAGATTCAGTCGTTGGAGCTCGGCGCCATGGCGGCCGGCATCAAGGCCGTCGGGCAGGTCAGATCGGCAGTTGCCGCGAGCAGCACCGGTGGCATGCCCGGCTTCGGAGTCATGCCCGGGATGGGCGCTGGCATGGGCGCTGGCATGGGAGCTGGCATGGGAGCTGGCATGGGGGCTGGCATGGGGGCTGGCATGGGCGTCGGCATGGGTGCCGGCGGCGGCGACACACGCGGTGCCGGTGGTGGCGCCGAATCGGGCGG
>DAISIS010000266.1:0-7896 GCA_036821925.1 Pirellulaceae bacterium | reverse complement strand
AACCGGCGGGGGAGGTGTTTCCCGGCCCTGACGAGGCCGAGCTGAAGGCGGGTCAATACTACGATGAATGGGTCCCCAATGACCACTGTTTCGTGAAGGACGATTCCGATCAGTGGCACCTGTTCGGCATCACGCATCCGCGCACCGATCTCCAGTTCGTGCATGCAGGCGAGAATCAGTCGTTGCACGCGGTCGCTCCGCGGGGCCCACTCAAGCAGGCACTGCAGGCGGGTGCGTGGCAGGACCGGGCCAAGGTTCTGCCGCCTGCAGAGCGTCCTGGCGAGCCGCGGGAGCAGCACGCGCCCGTCATTGTACGCCGCGACGGGCCATACCAGATGATCTACGGTCCCACGCCGATCCGCTATGCAGTCTCCGATGATCTCTACCGCTGGTCGCCGCGCGGCGCGGTTGCCGGCGCGCCTGCCGGGCGTGACCCATGTGTTTTGTTCTGGGACGACACCTGCCATCTGGCGGTATGCGGCCTGCACGAGGTGCGGATGGCGGCGTCGCGCGATCTGCGGCAGTTTACGGGAGAGCGGTCGATTCTGACGATGCACGGCAACGTCGACCCGGAATCCCCGACGCTGATCAGGCATGCCGGCACATTTTATCTGTTTGTCTGCGGCTGGGACGGAGTCTGGGACCAGCAGGAGCTGGACGGCGCGTACCAGCACATCACATACGTCTTTCAATCGGACGATCCCTGGCGGTTTGATGCCGACAGGGTGCTCACGCGTCTGGACGCCCACGCCCCCGAGATCATCCAGGCTGAGCAGGGAGACTGGTACATTTCCAGTGCCCAGTACCCGCACCGTGGCGTCAGTCTGGCGCGGCTGGTGTGGGATGAATGAACGCGCTGCCGGCATGCGTAGGCAGCACCGCTGCGCGCCGCGATCGACCCGTTACCCGGAGAACCCAGTCATGTTTGTCCGCATCGCGTCCGTTGCTGTCATGCTCGTGTCATCGGGGGCAGCGCCGGCCTTCGCGCAGAACGCGCCGTCGGAGCCGGATCCTGCCGCCCTGCGCAGCCAGCGTGTCGAGTTGTTAACCGCGCAGGTCCGGAATCTGCTTGCCGCGCCGTCCCCAACGTATCCGGACCCGTGGCGAGCGCGCCGGGATCGTCCGCACGAGTTCGCCGTTCTGGCGGGCGAGACGATGACCTACGCGCAGCGGCTGACGGCGATGGGGCTGGCCGGGCTGGCCAACCGGCAGGGGCCGCGGCTGTTCATCCGGGGCCATTTCGACTTCAATGCCGATGCCGACCGGTTCTGGCTCGCCCGGCTGGCCGATCAGTACGGCATGAGCCACCGGGAAGTTGCTTTCGACGAAGCGCTCCATGAGTTCCACACAGTTGCGCGAGGCGCTGTGATCTGCGACGAACAGCTGCCGGCTACGGAGGTGGTGGCGCTCACACTGGCCGGCGCGTTCCAACTCGTCCCGGCCCTGCCGGAAATGGAAACGAGTCTGCGGGCGGCCGGCATCCCCGTAACGCTCGATCTGCGCGGGGCGTGGCAAGACCCGGTTTCGGCACAGCAGTGGTGCTTCGATCTGGTCGGTTCGCGGATGAGCGATCAGCTGATCGGCTTGCTTGACGTGCGCGGTCGGGCCCTGTGGGGCATTGCCGACTACCTGGTCATGCACGGAGCGCTGGTCGCCGACCTGAGCAGCGATCGGGACAACCATCCGGATGAATTCGCGTTGCGGGACAAGGCGTTCGCGAGGCTCCAGGAAGGGGGCCTTGTCTGGGGATGGACCTGCCATGACACGGAAGCGCTGCACGTCGACCACGCTTCCCGTCGCGGGCTGCGCGTGCTCTGCGCAACCAACTGCCCCAACCTTTCGTTGCTCGCACAGGTGCGCCCTGCGATGACGGAGTATCGACAGCGAAGTCCCGCCCCGGCCAGCCGGCCCGTCGAGAAGAAACTCTATCTGACCTTCGTGCTCTCGGATGGTGACTCGATCCCCATTCTGCTCACGCGGCAGTGGTATCGCTGGGATGATCCGGCCCGCGGCACCGTCCCGTTTGGCTGGGAGCATCAGCCGCTGTTGGCTGACTTGGCCCCGGTCGTCTTCGAGTACTACTACCAGACGATGACCGACAAGGATCGTCTGATCTGTGGCCCGTCCGGAGCCGGCTATACCCACCCGGGCGCGATGCCGAATCTGGATTGGTTCGTGGCCCAGAGCCGTGATTACCTGCGCCGGACCGATCTCCACTGTATCGGTGTCTGTGCCGACTGGCACGTGCAGGCCGCCGAGTCGCTCCTGGAGGGCGTGCCGGAGGCGATCGGGGGCTTTCACGGCTGGGGCGAGGAGCCGGACCGGAAGCTGCTCCTGGTGCGGGGCAAGCCCTACGTGCCCTACTGGCTCTGCCCGGGACAACCCGATCAGAGCCCGCACCAGACGAAGGACGACGCCTACTATGCGCAGGAAGCGGCCAAGATCCGCCGCCTCGTGGCCCGCGCCGGGCTGCCCTGCTTCGTGGCCGCGCATCTGAGTTGCTACTGGAGCACGCCGAGCGATGTCCCCCGACTGCTCGCGGCACTCGGGCCAGACATCCCGCATGAGGTCCTGCTGCCCGACCAGTTCCTCCAGTCGCTGACCGACTACCACCAAGACCAGATCGTGCTCGAACCGATCGACCCGGTTCCGCTGATGCGCGGCGCGACTGCCTCGCTGGTGTTGAAACTGACCAGCACCCGGGCGCAGGGGACGGACTGCCTGGTGCGCCTCGAGCCGCCGGCGGGGGCTGCGGTGGATCCGCCCTCCACCACGGTGCATGTCGAGGCGTTCGGCACCGCCCAGGTGCCGGTGGAGATCCGGGCCGAGGACCAGGTGACCGGCAGGACCCTGCGGGCCACTCTCGATTTTGCCGGCCGCGCGTCAGAGTACCAGCTGGCTGTCGACGTGGTGCCTCCGGCGGAGCGTCTGCCGGATGGACTGGCGCTGGTGTCCGTCTGGCAGGCGGACCGGCTTGCGCACAGCACGGGAGCCGCCGTGGACGACCCGGCCGCGCACAGTGGTACGGCATGGCAGGCCCTGCCGGACCAGCACCGGCCGGCGGCGCATCTGGCCTGGGGACCATACGAGGAACTGCCTCCGGGCCGCTATGCCGTGGCCTTTCGTCTCAAGGCCACGGGGCGCGCCGGGACGCCTGTGGCCCGGCTCGATGTGTTCAACTACGGGCTGTCTGAACAAGGGCAGAACGGGGTTTACGCCGAGGCCATGCTGCAGGCGGAGGATCTTGCCGGGAGCGGTCAGTACGCGGATTACTGGCTCGAGTTCGAGCAGGCCGTGGTGGGCAAGGTGGAGTATCGCGTCTGGTGGCCCGGCCAACTGCCGTTGTCGCTGGACCGCGTCGTCGTCTGCCGCAAACGCTGACATCCGCGTCCTTGGGGGCGGCGGCGCCCGTGGGGGTTTTCTGCCTGCGCCGGTATTTCGTAGACTGATAGAGACGTGCTGTCGTTCTTTCTGTCTGTACGTTGTGTACGAGGTGGTGCCATGACCCGTGCCTCGCAGCCGTTGACGCGTCGTCGATTCCTGAGTAGGGGAGCCGCTGCCGGACTGGGCGTACTGGCCAGTCCCCTGCTGGTGCCTGCGGCCGCAGCTGCGCCGCCACCGATCACACGTCCGCTGGGTCGCACCGGTTTCGCGGTCTCGACGCTGGGACTGGGAGGCCAGGCGAGTCTGCAGTGGACTCCGGCAGGTATCGACCCGGTGGAGATCATTGTCCAGGCATACCAGCGCGGCGTGAACTACTTTGACACGTCGAACGTGTACGACAAGAGTCAGCTGAATTACGGCGCGGCCTTTCGACAGCTGGGACTCGCCCCCGGGCATGGGAACTTCGACCCGGCCAGGCGGCGGCAGGTGTTTGTGGCAAGCAAGACGATGCTGCGCATGGCCAAGGGACGGATGCCTGACGGACCGCGGGCCGAGGGGTCGCAGGGCCGCAGCATGCGGGCCGTCGACGATCTGAAACGCACCCTCACGCAGGTGTTCGGCGACGGGAAGGGTAACTACCCCGACGACGCCTACATCGATCTGTTCCAGATCCACAATCTCAATTTCCTGGAAGAGGTGGATGCCATCTACCTGGGGCTGGACCAGCCGGACCCGCAGGCCCCGCGCATCGGAGCGCTCGCAGCCCTGCGGGACTATCGCGACGGAACGAACCGGACGGGACTCAATCCGCAAGAGGAACGGCGCATCCGCCACATTGGCATCAGCGGCCACTACAGTTCGCCGGTGTTGATCGAGTGCATGCAGCGCGACGAAGACCAGCTGCTGGACACCCTGCTGGTCGCCGTCAATGCGAACGATCGGCTGTATTTCAATCATCAATTCAACGCGATTCCCGTGGCCGCGGCCAAAGGCATGGGCATCATTGCCATGAAAGTGTTTGCCGATGGAGTCATGTTCGGCCGCAAGGCCGAGTGGAACGGCCTGGACTCGGGCGTGATTCAGACGGTGGGCTCCGCCGCGATGCCCTGCGCCCCGCTGGTGCAGTACTCCTTGTCGATGGCAGGAGTGTCGACCGCCATTATCGGCATCGGCCGGGTCGACCAGGACCCGGCACGCTGTCAACTGCAGCAGAATCTGGCCGCCGCCCAGCTCCCTACACCACTCGACCAGCAGCAGCTCGCGCAGACGGAACAGCTGGCCGCTTCGGTCCTGGAAGGGCAGACCAACTACTTCCAGCTGCCGGCCGCGCCGCTCGGTGCGCCGCGCGGCGCCGCAGTGCAAGCGGCCGGCGAAGGCAACGCCCGCTCGCTCCGCCTGTCCTGGCACATGGCGTTTGCCGCCGACGCGCCCATCACGCACTACCGGATCGAACGTGATGGCCGCGCGATCGGGCAGGTGCCCCACACACCGCAGCCGACGAAGGCTCCCTTCACATTCGACCTGCCCTGGGAAGATGGGAACCACGCCTACTCGATCACCACGGTCGATGCCCGCGGACGATCAGCGGAGTCTGAGAAGCTGACCGTGTCCTGAACGCTCATCACCCCTTTGTGCAGGAGATGCCAGTATGGTGGCAAGTCAACCTGTCATGACGCGAGTCCCGTTTCTGGCCATCGCGGCTGCCCTGTTCCTCGGAACCGTGACGGCCGCCGCGCAGGCGGACTGCCGGATCTGGTTCGAGAACAGTACGGTCAAGGTCTTTCAGGACACTGCGCCGGGCGAGGCGACAGGAGTCCGGCTGACGGCTGCGCGCAACGAGACAGAGTCGTTTCAGGTCGTGGTTCGGGCGGGCACCGAGCCCCTGCACAATGTCCGTGTGCAGGTGAGTGACCTGGTCCAGGAAGACGGGGCGCGCATCGAAGCCACCTGCATGCAGCTGTTCCGTGTGGCTTATGTGAACCTCCCGGCCCACGACCGGTACTATCCGGACCCGCTGCCCCCGCTGTCCGCCTTTACGGTGTCCCCGGCGCAGAACCAGCCTGTCTGGATCGATCTCTCCGTGCCGGCCGAAGCCGTGCCGGGGGTCTACTGCGGCACTGTCACGGTGCAGGCGGACGGTCAGGAGGCCCAGACAGGCTCCATCGAGCTGACCGTATGGCGTTTTGCGTTGCCCGCGACGCCCCACTCGCGCACCGCCTTCGGCGTGAACGAAGGGGCGATCGCGGCGTTTCACGGTGTGGCACCGGGAAGTGCCGCTCATCAGAAGCTGCAGCGCGCGTACTACGAGCTACTCGTTGCGCACCGGGCCATGCCCTATGGGCTGCCTGTCCCGGTGCAATCGCCCGAAGCGGCGCAGTACCTGGATGATCCCCGCGTCGCGGCGTTCTGCATCCCGTACGTGGACGATGAAGCCGCGCTGAAAGAACTGGCGGCGTATCTGCGGGAGAAGGGCTGGCTCAAGAAAGCCTACTTCTACGTGGTGGACGAGCCGATCTCCCAGGACCAGTACGATCTGTTGCGCGAACGAGCCGCGCGGCTCCACGCCGCCGACCCGGAGTTCAAGGTGGTCGTGCCGTACTTCCGCGAACCGGCCTTTGCGGCCGAGGGGGGCGCGTCGGGATTGCTCACCGGCGTCTGTGATATCTGGTGTCCGAAAGTCCATTTCTATCAGGAGGACTTCCTCACTGGCCGTCAGCGGCTGGGGGAAGAGGTGTGGTGGTACGTCTGCTGGGAACCGGGAGCGCCCTACGCGAATCTGTACGTCGACATGGCCGGCATCGACCATCGGGCGCTCTTCTGGCAGCAGGCGCATTACCGGGTGCAGGGGTTCCTCTACTGGAGCACGACACACTGGACTCCCCAGCACGGCACGGCCGATCCCTGGACCGATATGGCGACGGTCAAGAGCCTCAGCCCGACGGTCTACGGGGACGGCTCGCTGCTCTACCCGGGGGCGAAGGTGGGCATCGATGGCCCCGTGGGATCCATTCGCCTGAAGCTCATCCGTGCCGGTCTGGAAGATGTCGAGTACCTGCGGATGCTGGAAGAACGTGAGGGGTGGGATGCCGTGCGGGCCGTGACAGGGACGATCGTGCAGGGATTGGACGCGTACTCCCGGGACGTGCGTCTGCTGTTGGAGCAGCGGGAAGCTGTCGGGCGACGACTGAGTGAGGGAGAACGTGGAACCTGACGGGCGCAGCAGCACGGGAACCTGTCCTTGGTTGTCTCACCAGGAGTCCGGACATGAGCCGTTGCACATTCGCCACCGCAATCTGCTGGGCGGCGCTGACGCTGCCGCCGAGAGTTCTGGCCGACGACGAGCTGCTGCGTGATGGTGCCATGGAAGGGCCGTTCGCGCGCGGCATGGCGGCCGGCTGGGTGAACAACTGCTACGGCGACAATGACGTTGTTTTTGCCGCGGAGTCGGAGGATGTCCACGGCGGCCAGGCGGCGCAGCGCGTGACGTGCACCCGATTCGTGAGCGGGGGCGTGCAGTTTCACAGCGGTGACGTGGCGGTCGAGAAAGGGCAAGCCTACACCCTGCGGCTGTGGATGAAGGGAGATGTGCGCTGCCCGATCTACGTGGGGATTCGCCAGTACGGCGCGCCCTACAAAGGCTACCTGGTCCGGCACGTGCGGGTGAAGAACGAGTGGCGGCCCTACATCCTCACGGGCACGGCCAGCGACACCGATCCGCGCTGCGCTGTCTTCATCATGTTCGCCGATGTGGGCACGCTTTGGGTCGATGATGTCACGGTGCTGCCCGGGAACCGCGAGGATGTGGCGGCAGCCGATATGCCGGTAGTCAAGGGCAACCGGATCTACAACAGCGGCTTTGAGGCCGGCAGCGAGGGCTGGACACCCACGGGCGGATTTGTCAGGGACGGGAGCAGGGCCCACTCGGGCCGGTACAGTGCCCGGCTGGATCAGGTCGATCAGCCCGGCAGCAGCGTGCCGCCGCGCGTGACGCCCCCGGGCCTCGAGTGCCGCCCGTTCCCCGTCCGTGCCGGCATGCGTTACACGTTGAGCGCCTGGGTGCAGGCGGCGGCACCCGATACGCCCCTGACGCTGCGGTTTTTTGAGTGGGCAGATGAGGGGGGGGACCAGCCGTCCCACCGCAATGAAACCAGCGCCAGTGTGACAGCCACCACTGAGTGGACACGCGTGCAAGTGCGCGGCATTGCGCTGCCCAACATGTGGGAAGACTACGTCGCACGCATTGTCCCGCGCGGCACGGCGTGGGTCGACGACGTGCAGATTGAGGAAGGTGATGCGAGCGACTATCGGGCTGCGCAGGCTGTCGAGGTGGGTGCCGCCTCGGCCACACGCTGGTGTCTGGTTGGGGAGCAGGTCGAGGTGGAGACGCACGTGGCCAGCGCGGAAGCGGGCCACATGTTCCCGTTGACCTACACACTCGAAGACATCTGGGCGCGCCCGATTCAGGTGATCTCGCGGACCGCCGAAGGCGGTGCGCCGGATCGGGTGCAGTTC
>DAISIS010000265.1:0-7916 GCA_036821925.1 Pirellulaceae bacterium | reverse complement strand
CATGTCCGGCATGAGCGCCGGCATGATGGGAGGAACTCCCACGATGGTCGACCCCGCCGATGGCCGATATGTCGACAACCAGAACGAGCCGGTCACCGGTGATCGGCTGCGCACGGCCATGACGTCCGACCAGCCCTCCGATGCGTTCCTGGCCGTTGCCAAGCGGATGCCCATGCGGATGCGGGTGCGGATGAACGTGCTGCGACTGCCGCTGTTCCTCTGTGAGTTCGCCAAGTCGAATCTGCCGGTCGAAGTGCGGCAGGTCCGGATCAATGCCCCGGTTGGCAGTCGCCTCGGCGGCGGACGTGGCATGCCGCCTGGTATGCCGGGCTCCGGCGGCGGGATGCCGGGGATGCCTAGCATGCCCGGGATGCCCGGAATGCCGGGGATGCCCGGAATGCCGGGCGGGGGCATGGGTGCTAGCGTCGGCATGCCGTCGATGCCTGGTGGCACTGGCGCAGCAGTCGGCATGCCCAGTGGCATGCCGGGCGGGATGCCCGGCATGGGCGGCGCGTTTGGTGGCGCAGGAGGTGCCGGCGGACGCCCTGGCAGCATGGCCTCGCTCAATCTGGAATCGCCTTACGATTCCGTCGTCGACATCTACGGGATCATTTACATCTATAACCCGGTGGACCCGGCCAAGCTGGGAATTGAAGAGGCCAAGGACGACGAGACGGCAGAGGGCGCTGCGGGCGCGGCGACACAAGCCCAGGGTGCAACAGACGCTGAGGCCGCGGCCGGTCAGCCCGAGCCTGAGGAAACGGAGCCCCCGGCGGCCGACACCGGTGCAGCACCTCCGGCAGCATCGACTGTGCCCGATGCAGATGATACCACGCAGGACGCGCCCGGCACCGCAACAGCGCCGGGCGCTCCGGCAGCAGACGCGGTGTCGCCGCCGGCGGAACCTGCGGCGGGCGGCGCGGCACCGCCGGCCGATCCTGGCACGGCACCGGCTGGCACGGCACCGGCCGCCGCGACAGCCAGCGAGGGGACGGGCGGAGCACCTTAGCGATGAGGCGGACGCGGGCCGCCGGCATCCGCCCGGATTCCCGGCCGCGTCCTGGAGTCGCAGCTACATTTCCGACTACAACGACTACAACGCGAAAGCAGCACAAGACGTGCGGCCCGCCAAGCACCTTGGCGAGCTGCAACACGGTGAGCGGTTGCCCAGGAGTGTGTTCCCATGAAGAAACCGAAGTTGAGCCTTGGCCCAGGCGGCATCAAGGGATTGCTGGTCCAGCACGTGGAGAAAATCGTGTTCGGGCTCGCCCTGCTGCTGGTGGTGGTGTTTGTGTTCCTCGGCTACCGCCTGGAATCGCAACTGGCCGGCAAGACCCCTGACAAACTGCAGTCACTGGCAGCTAACGCCGTGTCGCACATCCAGCTCCCGACGTTCGAGGAGCTGAAGAAGGAACGCACACCACGCGAAGGAAAAGGGGGGCAGTACTTCGCCCGTGTCCAAGACATTGCCCCTCTCGATCCACTCGTCTACGCGATCAAGCCCTGGGTGACGCCGCTGGGCAGCCCGAACGTCAAGCGTGAAGACCCCGAGATTTACGCCCCCATCAAGCTCGAAACAACCGCGCTCACCGGCGCGCTGTGTGTCCGCGCTGACGAAGGGGACGAGAACCTGGTAGCGAAACTGGAGAACTCCCCGGCACCGGAAAAGAAGGAGAAGACGAAAGACACCAAGACGCGCACCAAACGCGGTGCGGGCGGATTCCCCGGCAGCGATAGTCCCTATGGCACAGATGCCCGCGGGATGGGAGGCGCCATGGGGGCCGGCGGGTATCCCGGAATGGCAGACGATCGCGGCAAGAAGAAAAAGGACGACCGGGCACGCGGACCCGAACGCCGTTACCCGGAAAACAAAGTCTGTGGTTACCGTCCGGGCGCTTCGTCTATGTTCGGCGGCATGATGCCGGGCCTCGGCATGCCCACCACAGGCGTGATGCCCGGTGCAGGGGTGGTTGGTGCCGTCAGCAGCGACCCGCGCGGCAGCGCCGGTGGAGGAACCGGCGGCGGGATGCCGCCAGGCATGCCGGGGATGCCAGGCATGCCCGGGATGCCCGGAATGCCGGGTGGCGGCATGGCAGGTGGCACAAGCACGACGGCGACGGTGCCCGGTCAGCCGCTGGCGCGGTCGGCGCACGTGATCATCGTCAAGGCATTGGTCCCGTACCGCAAGCAGGCTGACGAGTACAAACGCGTGCTGGGGGAAGCGCTCGGCTATGAGCCCGTGCGGGATCAACCGCGTATTGTCTTCTTCCAGGCCCAGCGTGTGGACGTGACGGATGATCCGCAGCAGGATGTCCAGGAAGAGGACTGGCAACTGATAATGACGCCCAAGACGGCGCAGACCAAAGCCCGGGAGCAGCGGTGGCATGGGGTCATGCCCGAAGCGGCTGACTACAACTATGTCGATGCCAACGCCACCATGCCCGTGCTGCCCATGATGCTGCGCTGCATGGACACGGCGATGCTGCATTCGGAAGTGCCACGCAGCAAGACCGTGACCACGGTCGAACGCCCGATGGACGGCCAGGAGACAGAAGACAAAGACCAAAAGGACGACAGCCTGGATCTGCCGGGCGGATTCATGCCGGGCGGCACGTACGGCGGTGGCTTCCCCGGCGCTGGCATGCGCGACTCGCGCGGCGTCATGCCGGGGGCCGGTGGTGGGATGCCCGGGATGCCGGGCATGCCAGGCATGCCTCCCGGTCTCTCCAGTTCCGGCGGCGGGATGCCGGGGATGCCAGGCATGCCGGGGATGCCCGGGATGCCAGGCATGCCAGGGATGCCCGGCATGCCAGGCATGCCGGGGATGCCGGGCGGGGGCATGGGCTATGGCGGGAGCTACGCAGTGGCAGAGGTCGTGCAATATAAACTGGTTCGGTTCTGTGACACGGATGTGGAACCGGGCCGGATCTACCGCTACCGCGTCCGTGTGTTCCTGGAGGATCCGAACAACCCCAACACGGATCCGGAGAACGGCATCATCAACGTGCCGCCGCGCCGCCGGTCCCTGTCGATGAAAGTGATCGATCGGCTGAACAAGCAGGAAGCTGACGAGGCAACCAAGAAGGCGTATTACGTGCTCAGCCCCTGGAGCGAAGCGACGGAGCCCGTGTCGCTCCCGTCCACCTCGCGTCTGTATACGGGGGAGGTGGAGCCTGCGCGCATGGCGGCCGGCCTGGACGGCACGCTAGTGCAGGTCAGCGAGGCCTACGGCAACATGGTGCCGGTGGCCTGGAACGATGAGTTGGCGCTGGACGTGTCGATCGAGACACGGGGATTCCGCGGCGCGGTGTTCAATTTCGCCAAACGGCAATTCGACGTGCTCGACCCGGTGTCACTGGTGATCAAGATCCTCAAGAGCTACGACTTCCAGAACCAGTTCATGATGCTGGACATGCGAGGCGGTGAAGATCTGCCGGGGGACGACCGCAAGGAGCTGGTGACGGCGCCGGGCGAGTTCGCTCTGCTGGACGATCAGGGCAACTTCCGCGTATTGAACGAGCTGGACGACTACAAGGAATACGCGCGTTACACGTTCGCCGACGAAATCACCTCGAGCTCAAGCGCCCCGGGCATGCCCGGGATGCCGGGCATGCCGGGGATGCCAGGGATGCCCGGCATGCCGGGAGCTGGGGGCACAAGCACACCGGGGATGCCGGGCATGCCGGGCATGCCGGGAATGCCCGGGGGCGGACGTGGCAAGCGGGCTCGGCGGTAGGCGTGGCATGCCGCGCTCGGCGCCCGCAACGGCGGGCGCCGCAGGCCGCCTGTGGCACGGTACAGCTCGGCGTTTTCTTTTTTCTGCGCCGATTCTGGGAAACTGCTCTTGACCGGTTGTGGAACGGGCGGTATTTAACCCCGATCTTATTCCACAATTTCCCTGTCCACAGTTGTCGACATGTAGCGCCGGCAACTGGGTGTATCAGCTCGTCGTAAGACCACGCTCAGGGTCGGCGTGCAGCGTTGCGCGCGGATCAGGAGCTCAACGCCTTTGCGCATGGAAGCGCGACGGCTGTGCGTGTGGTGTCGGATCGGTTCCGTCCACATTCGGGAGTTTCGTGCATCTCGAGGAAGGAGAAGCGCGTTGAGTGCGACTGCGAGACTACTGGTTTGGTGCGTAGCCTGCGGGCTTACGCTATCTGTGTCGTCGGTGCTGGCCGGCCCGAACGGAGTCGTCGGCGGCACACATGTCGGTTGGATCGCTCTCGGGCAGACGGACCAGGGCGACAGCGCGGAGAACCGTCGGGCGGCCGAGAAATGGCTCAAGCAGGCGCGGGAAGCCATGAAGAATGGCAACCTCGATCTGGCAGAGTACTGCATCGAGCGCGCGGAGAAGATGAACGTCAAGTCCGATCCGCTGTTGGCCCGCTTCAAAGACACACCCGCCAAGGCGCGCAAGGACCTCGAAGCGATGCGAGCTGAGCCGGGCAAGCCGCGTGCGGCGGCCTCCAATCCACTGTCGAAGCTGTTCCACAAGGACAAAGCCGCCGGTCAGCCACTGCCGGCCGATCCGTATTCCGGCCAGGCGGCGCGTGACAACGGCGTCGCCGCCACCGCCGCGGGTCCCGGCACGAACGAGAATCTGGCGCGGCTGCCCAACACGGCCTCGGCCAGCGAAATGAGTCTGCCACGGCCGGGCACCACGCTGTCGCTGGGCGACCTGGGAGGTAACAACCGGCAGGTGCGCAGCGCCGAGCTGTTGCGGGAAGCGCGCAAGACACTCGCCCTGGGCGACGCCTCCCGCGCCGCCCTGCTCGTCGGCCAGGCGAAGCAACTGGGGCTCGAGTATCCGCTCAACGCCGACTCGCCCGACAAGGTCGAGGCGCTCATCCGCAAGGCGTCCGTGTTCTCACAGGGGCCTCCGCCGGGCACCGACACGAGCGTCTACACCTTGGACTTCGCCCAGTTCCTGATGGATCAGTCCATCGGTCTGCTCGGCTACGCCGCGTTCAATGAAGCCCAACAGCTGGCGCAGCAGGCCAAGGACCTGCGTGCCAACTACAGCCAGTTCGATCGCACACCCGATCAGGTGCTCGCGCAGATCGCGACTGCACGCCGCCAGGCCGAGGGAGATCCGGCCGGCCTGCCGCTCGGCGGGCCCGCCGGGCATCTTGCCGGGGCTGCCACCGACGCGCCGCGCCGGCTGCCGCCCGCCGCGGGCGATGCGCCGGCTGATCCGGCAGACCTGAAGGCGACCGCTCAGCGGCTGGTAGCGCAGGCGCAAGCCGCACTCGATCGCGGTGACCTGCTGGCTGCCAAACAGGCGGCCGAGCGCGCCCAGAATCTGCTGCCCGATTCGGCGTATGGCCCGGACGAAACCCGTCCCTGGATGGTGCTGCTGGAAGTCAACAAGGCGCTCAACAGCCGTGGCGGCGTCGTGGCGGCAGGCAATTTCGAATCGCAGAACGCCTTAGCCACCGATCAGCATGCGGGCGGTGCCTTCCCGGTGACACAGGGAATCTACGACCCGGCCGTCGACGCCTCGCGCAACGTGGCCGCCCAGTCGCTCCAGCCCACGCCGGCCGCCCCCCTGCCGTCCGATGCAGGACTGCCTCAGACCTCCACGGGTCAGCAGTTGTATCTCGATGGCCTGCGGGCGCTGGAAGGCCATGACCGGGACTCGGCTCTGAAGCTGTTCCGCGATGCGTGGAAGTACGAACGGGAACTCGATCCCGAGACACGGCAACAACTGCAGGACAAGCTCATCCTGCTGACCAACAACACGGCCCCGACGCCCGCGGCCGAATCGCAGCCGTCCCAGCTCGAAGCGGTCGATGCGCAACAGCAGCTGCTGCGTCAGAAGCTGTATCGCGAGATCACCAGCGAGCAGGCGGAGGCGGAGCGGATGAGTGCGACCGATCCGAAGGCGGCGTTGGAGCGGCTCCACCGCCTCCGCGACCGCGTCAACGAATCGGAAGTCGACCCCAGCGCGAAGAAGCAGCTCCTGACGCTCGTCGACAGGAGTGTGGAGAGTCTCGACCAGTACATCGAGACGAACCGGGCTGACATCGAACTGGCCGAACGCAATCAGGCCGTCACGGAAGGGGTCCGGCTCGACGCACAACGCGAACAGGAGGTGCAGAACAAACTCGCCAGCCTGGTCGAAGAGTACAACGAGCTGGTCGATGCCCAACGCTATGCGGAGGCGGAACGGGTGGCCAAACAGGCGCACGAACTGGCTCCCGACGCGGAGGTCGTCCAGAACCTGCTGTGGCAGAGCCGGATCATTCGGCGGATGCAGCAGAACCTGGCGATCAGCGAAGACAAGGAAGCCGGGTTCGTCGCCGCTATGCAGTCTGTCGACGGCGCGTCCGTCCCCTTCGATGATACCCGTCCCCTGCAGTTCGGGGACATCAAGGAATGGCAGAAGTTCACCGAGACGCGCAACGCGCGGCTGCAGAAAGAACGGCAGCATCTGACCCGGGCGGAACTGGAAATCCAGAAGTCGCTCGGCAACAAGGTGGACGTCAAGTTCAACGAGCGGCCGCTGGCCGAAGTGATGGACATGCTGAGCGAGCTCGCGGGCGTGCCCATCGTCCTGGATCCGGTCGGGATGGCGGCCGAAGGGGTCACCAGCGATACGCCGGTCACCCTCCGGTTGAATCAGCAGATCTCGCTGCGCAGCGCCCTCAACCTGGTGCTCGCGCCGATGCGGCTGAGCTACGTCATCCGGGACGAAGTGCTGCATGTCACGAGCGAACAGACTCGCGACTCGAACGTGTATCACCACGTGTACAACGTCGCGGACCTGGTGATTCCCATCCCCAACTTCGTGCCCGGATACAACACCGGCCTGGCCGGCGCGCTGCAGTACGCCTATTCCACGCTGGGATATGGCAGCAACATGGCGCCGTTGGGACGCGTCCCCATGGCAGTCAACTCCAACGACGTGACGCAGGCCACCAGCAACACCTCGGTGCTGGCCCAGATGGGCGCCAGTGGCCTGCTGTCGTCGCTCGGCTCGCAACCCCAACCCTCCACCGGCTTCGGCCCAGGAGGCATGGGCGGTGCCGCCATGGCCGACTTCGATACCCTGATCGAACTGGTCACCAGTACGATCGCCCCGGATTCGTGGGATGAAGTCGGCGGTGCCGGCGCCATCGAACCGTTCCCGGTCAACCTCAGCCTGGTCATCAGCCAGACGCAGGAGGTGCACGAGCAGATCGCGGATCTGCTCGACCAGCTGCGCCGCCTGCAGGACCTCCAGGTGACCATCGAAGTACGGTTCATCACGCTCAACGACAACTTCTTCGAACGGATGGGCATCGACTTCGACTTCGCCATCGACGACAACGTCGACATCGACACCGTCCGGGGCTCGGAAATCAGCGGCCAGAAAGGGGACGACACCGGTCCGAGCGCGGTCATCGGTCTGAACACGCAGGGTCCGACGACGTCGCTGGACCTGGAATTCACCCAGGGCAGCTTCGACTCGACACTGCCCCAGTTCGGCAGCTACGACGCGGCCACCGCCGCCAACTTCGGGTTCGCCATCCTCAGCGATCTGGAGGTCTTCTTCCTGCTGCAGGCGGCCGAAGGCGACCAGCGCACGAACGTGCTGCAGGCTCCGAAAGTGACGCTATTCAA
The DNA here is from genome assembly GCA_036821925.1 of Pirellulaceae bacterium. Taxonomy (GTDB): domain Bacteria; phylum Planctomycetota; class Planctomycetia; order Pirellulales; family Pirellulaceae; genus JAAYDI01. Next base: position 311 of record DAISIS010000265.1, on the reverse strand, counting down.
CGGCCAGACCGCGTCCGTCATGGACCAGTCGCAACGGCCGTTCGTCAGCAGTATCATACCGGTCGTCGGCGACTTTGCGGCGGCCCAGCAACCGGTGATCGTGGTCCTGAGTGAAGGTACCGCGCTCAACGTGCAGGCCGTCGTCTCGTCCGACCGGCGTTTCTGCCGCCTGACGCTCGAGCCGTTCTTCAGCCGCATCGGCAACGTCGACACCTTCACATTCGAGGGCTCGACGACCAGCGATACGGGCACCCACGTGGAGGACCCGGAAGGGGAAGACACCGGCGATCGGGATAACGTGGTGCAGACAC
>DAISIS010000264.1:0-7920 GCA_036821925.1 Pirellulaceae bacterium | reverse complement strand
CAGGCAGGCAGCCTGTTCTGCTAGGCCCGTTGTCTGGACAGTTGCGAATCCTCTTCCCTGGGCGCAGTGCTCGTGCCCGCCGGAGGCTTCAGTCCGTGCAGCGAATCCGCCTTGCTCAGCAGCGGCCAGCCGTAGCCGTAGAGCGCGATCAGGACAAAGCAGGCCAACGGCACGATGAAGCCGCGGGACATGTCGTACCGGTCGGCTACGGCCCCCATCACCTTCGGCAGCATGGCCCCGCCCATGATGGCCATGACGATGAACGCCGAGGCTCCCTTCGCCCGTTCTCCCAGTCCAAAAATCCCCAGCGCGAAAATCGTCGGGAACATGATGGACATGAAGAAGTAGCTCAGGAACACACACACGACGGACAGCCAACCCAGCTTCAGGAAGATCAGCAGGCAGATCAGCACGTTAAGCATCCCGTACAGGCCGACAATCCTGTGTGCGGAGACCTTGCGCAGCAGAGCGGCACCGGTGAATCGGCCAGTCAGGAAGCAGATGAAGCCCAGGGTCGCCAGGAAGCTGGCCGCCCGGTTGCTGAAGCATAGGATGCCATCCTGGAACGGCAGGTTGCCGGGGTAGGTGTCCGCCAGCAGCATGCGGTTGAGCCGGCACCGATCGACCCCTTTGGGATCCTGCGCGAGCAGTTCTTTCGTCTCGGCCTGCAGGGCGACGCCGGCAAACCGATCTGGATCGTAGAGCGTGGGCTTCTTCTTTTTGGCAGAGCGCATATCGCGTGCCACGATGTCGTCCAGATCGCGTGCCAGGTTGAACCGCACCGCATAGTCCGACGCAGCGGTGTCGCGCTGTGCCAGCGCCTGGACCGTATCCACCGACAACTGGCTGCTCACGAAAGCCGACACCGGATCCGACTTCTGCTGCAGCCGATCCACCAGCGATGGCAGATCCTGGATGTCGGCCTTGTCGACCCGCGTCCGGACCTCGATCAACGATTCCTGCGCTTTCCCCGGCGCCGTCGCGTCTTCGCGCTTGCTCTCCGTCGCACTGGCCACGGTGTCCTGGTGCAGCCAGGCCGGCAGGGGCGGGACCTCCCAGACCATGTAGTTGATGACGAAACTGAAGATGCCCGCTTGTGCCGCTACATAGAAGAACTGGGCCAACGTCGCGCCGGAAAAATGCGGATGTGACCAGATGCTGTGATGCGACATCCTGACCGCGACCGGGATGAGTACCAGTGCCAGGATGAGGGAGGCGACAACGCCCACGGCGGCCAGCACGACGAGCAGGGAATTGTCCGCGGTGATCGACAGGCCTGCCGGGTGGGGAATCCGGGACGCGATGCCCACCAGACGGTCGCCCAATTTGAGCGTGTTGAGGATCAGCCACAGAATCATGCCAAAGACACCCACCAGCACGATCGTGTTGAACCACAACAGGAAGTAGGCGGGCACGCGCGCCACCTGCCGGTCGGCGGTCGCGGAGACGGCCTCGGCCGCGCCACGCTTGCCGATGTCATAGTCATCTTCGGTCTGGATGTCGGGGACCGGGGCGAAGAAGAACACGACGGCCAGTACCAGGACCACCACACCCACGCCGGCATAGGGAATCCACAGCGTCTCCGCGCCGGTGCTCACGCCGGCCGCATCCGTGCCGTAGAAGAACATGCCGCCCGCGATCGGTCCGAGAATCCAGCCGATGCCGTTGCAGGACTGGGCCAGGTTGATGCGTGTGGCCGCGTAGCGTGGCGGTCCCAGCACGGTGGTGTAGGGGTTGGCGACCGTTTCCAGGAACGTCAGGCCGGCGGCGATCACGCACACGCCCAGCAGGAATGCCCAGAACTCGGCGATGCTGGTCGCCTCGATGAACCAGAAGCCGCCCACCGCGACCATCAAGAGCCCGGCGATGATGCCCCCCTTGTACCCCAGCTTCACGGCCAGCCAGCCGGCCGGCATGGCCATCAGGAAGTAGCCGAGATAGTGCGCGAACTGGACCCAGGCGGATTGCGCCAAGGTCAGTTCCAACTCCTCCTGGAAATGCTTGTCCATGACATCGATCATGCCATTGCAGAATCCCCAGAGGAGGAACAGAGAACTGACGAGCGCGAACGTGAACAGGACGTTCCGTCCGTCACTCATGACGAACATGCTTTCTTTCTTGCCATTCATGCGTGGGGTCACTTCCTCTCAAACGCACCACGGATCTCGGCCAGGGAGACGCCCAGCGTCTTGAGGGCCACCGCATCCAGGGCCGCTTCCGGCCCGGTCAGGTGGATCGTGCGATGCACGTGCGACAGGCTCTTGCCGGGAGCCAGCGCGGCGGCCGGCGACGAAGACTCGAGTTCGAAAAACGGGCCCATCGGCTTGGCGCCGGGGGCTGGCGGGCCGTCGTTATAGCTGTTGGAAGCATCGCCCGCGTAGGGATCGTCCTGCAGTTTCCAGAGCGAATTCACGTAGTCCGTCACGCCGTCCGGCTGCGTGAACTGCACGATCGTCAGCACCTGGTTGTCAGAGTCGTAGCTTCCCAGCACGGCTTTGCTGCGCCGCGGGTTGACGCCAATCTTGCTGCGGTACTCGCCATCCGCCGCGAAGAAGATCACGTGGTCCTTCACGACCAGCCGTTCGGGCGGGACCGGGCCGAAGTAGTCCGACGTGACCTTCGCCCCCAGTTCGCTTTCAGGCCCCGCGTTGATCGGCACCACGATCGTGGCGGAGGGGGCAGGGTTGAACATGCCCAGGATCCAGATGGAGAGCAGCCCCGTCTCTTTCTCCCAGCGATGCTGTCCCGCATTCGTGATCTGGTTGTCCGATTCGAATGCGACGAGTCGCACCGCCTCCGCCTGCGCAACTCCCAGTTGCTTCCAGGCGGTGTCGGCGTTGAGCAAACGCACCTCGCGTTGGACCGCCACGTTGAACGTGGTCCCAGAGTAATTGGTGAGCGAGAATCGGTTGGCAAAGACCGCGCTGTCGCGTGCTGTGCGTACTACTTGGAAGGGCAGCGTGTCGATCACAGCCGGTGTCTGCCAGTCGGCCAGTTCGAACTTGGCCCCCGGAGCAAAGAAGATCGAGAACTGTCCTCCTTCTGGCCCCAGCCAGAACCGATCCTCACCGCCGAACACATTGATGTGCGGCAGGGTCTTCTGGGAGGCGATGAGTTCCCGATTGACCCAGCCGAAGCTCAAACCGGCCTCGCCGCCGGCCGTGCTGGTCATGATGCGACCTTGCCAGGCGGGGACGAGCGCCACCTGGGCTTCACCCTGGCTGTCGCTCAGCACAATCAGCTCGACATACTGCTTGAGGAAAGCGGTGTCTTCGCCAAACGTAGCGGCGCGCACGCCCGTGTGGAGCGCCACGCTGGAGACCAGGAACACAAGGGGCAGGGTGATGTGTGTGCGTTTCATGGCGCTAGGACTCTGGCTCGCATAAGGGTGAAGATCATGCACTGGATTGCCAAAGGGAACAGCCTGCTGGCCCGGCCAAGAGACGTCCAGAATATCGCGCGCCTGGGGCACGGTCAATCGGAAGGGCCGGGGCGCTCGTGGCCGGCGTGCCAGGCTGCCACCTCCTCAGGCGACCACGGGCGGGCGGCCAGCGTGAAATCCGCGACGCGGCACGGCAGGTGTTCGCTGGTGCCTGCGAAATGCGGATTGCCCCCCAGCGCCACGTCGCGCGCGCCCGACTGGATCGCGGCCGGCACGGCCAGCGTCTCCACCGGCTGCCCGTCGACATACAGTGTCAGCTCACCAGACTGCTTCACGACGCATACGTCGTACCAGACGTCTTGGGCGATCGGCACGCCGCGTGTCGAATACGAGTTGCCCGCTTCAATCCGCGCGTAGAGCTTCTGCTCGTGTACCGCAATCCGCAACGGATCGTCCATGCCGCGGCACCAGGCACTCAACACCTGCCCCAGAGCGCCTTCCACACGCTGGGCGGAAAAGCGCGCCGCCACCCTATGCTCCGCCTCCGGAAACGCGCGCAGCTGGTAGATGAGCATGCCGACCGTGCCGTTCAACTCGACCGCCTGATCCGACTCGCCGTGCGGTCCCGCGGCCGGTTTCCAACCGGTGGCCGCCCGCAGCGCGCCGTACTCGGGGTCCGGCTTGCCGCGCAAGCCCGCCTGGATCACCACGCCGTCTGCCCGCTGGCCGTACTCGGTGAGCAGGTCATCGGTCAGCGGCGGCAGGGCGGCGTCGATCGTGAACTGACGGATGGCCGCGGGGCTGGTCGTGGTGCCCCATTGGTTCTCCGCCACCAGCCGCCAGTAATATGCCACCTGCGGTTCGAGCCGCTGCGTCTGGTCCGGCGGGATCACCATGCTCCGCGCCTGGTCGAAGGGGACGTCGAGCAGCGGCTCACGCATGTCCGGTGTGTCCGCGATCTGCACGCGGATGCGGTGCGCGCCGAGTGCGGCCGTTGGATGGCGGGCGCGGAACAGCAGCCGCCCCGGAGGTACTGACGCCTTGTTGTCATAATATTCGGGCAGCGGCGGAGGGGGACCGATCTGGTCTGCTGGTAGCCAGGATACGTACCGGCTGCCGCGCGCACCGGCCGAAGCGAAATCGCACAGACGCACGGCAGGGCCGTCCGGCCGAGGCACATCCACCAGCACCCAGGGCAGAAAACGGCCGATCCGGACCTGGTCCGCGGCCGGGGATGGAAACGAGATGCGCGCCTGTTGCAGGTCCGCCGGCCGCAAGGGGGCGGGCTCCGGTGGTGCCTGGTCGTTGAGCAGTACGTCGTAGGCCAGCAGCAGCGGCCCGCGATAGACGCTCATCCGGCCCGTCATCTCGCCCCCACCCGGCTCGCACCGGAAGGACATGTCGAATTCCAGCTCCACCGCGTCGCCGTTCTGCCACCGGCGAGGCACGGCCAGATAGGTGCCGGGCTGCGCGGCAGCGCCCGGTTCCGCCGCGGCCCAGAGAGGCCGCACCACGGTCCGGGTCGACCAGGCCGGAATCCGCAGCTGCAGCGTGAACTCGCGCGGCTCGCTCACCTGCACCTGCAGCTTGACTTTCCCATCCAACGGATAACGCGTCTCCTGCCGGAGCGTCACCGGCGTACCGTCGGCGAGCTGGACACGTGCCTCGAGCGGGCCGTAGTAGTTCACGGCCAGGCCGTCGCCGGTACGCATGACGGCCCAGTCGACGAGCATGCCCAGTCCGCGCGGCGCATTGACGCTGCAGCAGTTCAAGTCCGGAGTCCCGGCGCGCGATTGGAAGACAATCGTGTGGTGCGATGCTTCCCGCACCCCATTCATCGGCGTGTTATACGTCCACCACGATCCGGACGGATGCTGGGCGCCGAGCATGCCGTTGAACGTGGACAGTTCAAGTTCGTCGGCGGCGAGCGGATTGCCGGTGGCGCGCAGAGCGTCCACGGTCAGCGCCATCCAGGCGATCGTGCAGCACGTTTCAATCGCGGTCGGCTCGTACGGCGTGCCGGTCGCCTGCTCACCCGACGAGAACCCGCCGGTGTTGCGCCGATCGAGACGGCGAATGCTGTCCCAGTGATGGAGAAACGCCAGGCGATAGCGCTCGTCACCCGTAATCAGGAACAGTTCCAGCAGCCCCTGCAGGTCGGGGAGGCTTTCCCAACGCGGCTTGGGAGTCCGGTAGAACTCGATGCCCGCCAGCCCGGTGCGGAGGTAGTCCCCCTCCAGTTCCCAGTCCTGCTCGATCACACGCATCATCTGCAGGTAGCGATCCTCACGCGTGGTGCGGTACAGCCGGCCCAGCCCGTGGATGATCGCCAGGTTCATCTCCGTGGAACCGGCGTCGCGCGGGCGGCGCTCCGTGTCGAGGTAGGTCCGGCATACCAGGTCGGCCGCCCGGCGGCACGCGGCCAACGCGGCTGCGTCCCCCGTCTGCTCGTGCCACATCAGCAGCGCGAGCAGCACATGGTAGTGGCCCCAGAGGTCCCAGTGCTTGAGCAGCCGCTCCTCCTGGGGAAAGGGACCGAGGTATCCGTCCTCCGCCTGGTTCTGCAGCAGATCCTGGATCACCGCCTTCACCGTGCTCTGCAGCTTCGGATCGTTGTCCAGACGCGTCGCCTGGATGGCGGACATCAAGTACTTGCCGACAAATTCGCCAGCCCAGGGGACGAGATCCGGGGTCGGCTGCCGGTCCCGCAGCTGGAACATCGCCAGCAGCCCGGGGTCGGCCGCCGGGGCGCGTGTCAACCAGCCGCTGGTGTTGACAGCAATCCGTTCTCCCACCACGCCTCCGAACTGGAAACGGAACTGCGGCGCGGCGTCGCACACCAGTCCCGGCGTCTGGGCCCAGGCGGCCGCGGCCCCCAGCATGATGAACGTCACGGTTGAACTGAGCATGTGTCGCATCACGGCGCGTATCTCCTGCAGCAATGGTGGTGGGCCAACGGGGGAGCCGCCTCGCCGTCCGGCACGAACGGAGTCGCGGTTCAACAGGGTGTGTGCAGCGCGGTCAAGCATCGAGCGTCGTCTCTCCGCGCGGGAGTTCGAAGCAGACTACGGCCGTTGCATCGGTCTCGCAGTACCAGGTGCCGCTGCGCAGGTCAGTGACCTGGGAGACCTGCTGCAAGGGAAGCGGGTCCGAGGGGGCACGCACCACCGGCGGCTGCATGCCCGCATGGGGCACGCGCAGGGTGAAGTCGGGGCAGGCGAAGGGGGCCTGGAGCAGGTGCCGGCCGCCGGTCGTCGTGACCTGCGTCAGGTTCCGGGCGGCCCAGTAGCGCGCGATCTCGCTGAGTTTCATCCAGGTGGTGCGCTCCGACCAGTGTTCTTCCAGCGCCAGAACCACCTGCTGCAGCGCCGCGAAACCGCGTTTGGTTCCCTGCGTGTACATGCCGGGCCAGTGGCACAGCATGATCGCCGGCTCGCCGCGCCGAATCAGCTCGACCAGCCGCCCCTGCTGGCCGTCGCGATGGCAGTACTTGTCGCTCGCCGGCTCCTGGTCGCCGTCCCAGCCGCCGAACCAGTCCCCTGTGCCCGCATAGACGCTGACGGTCAGACGCGGATCGGCGCCCCCCGCGTCGCGTACATGCTCGATCCGGGGCGCGGCGCTCTCCGCGCCGTCGGCCACATATTTGAAGTAGTGGGGAATCTGCGCACCGTACACGTCGCGGACCGCCTCCTGCACGGCCAGCGAAAGCTCCTCCCGCACCTGGTCGCCGAAGCCGCCAGGGGTCGTGATCCCTTCGCACGGCAGGTCGCAGTTCTTCAGGATCCGCAGGGCATAGGCGATATACGCGGCCAGCTCGTCCACACTCTTGTGGGACTGCGGATAGGCATTCTCCATCGTGGCCGCACTGATCTCGGGCAACGGTCGGCCGGTCTGCAGATCGAGCACCCGCGTGTGCGTGATCATCTCGGGATGGATGTCCCAATGGGGCACCAGCAGTTCGCGGACGAGCTGCAAGCTCTGCAGCAGCTCCGGCCGCGACCAGCCGGGCAGCTCGCGATCCAGCCAGCCCACGCAGGCGGGGCAGGGGACCACGCTGTACTTCCCCTTCACCCCGTGTTCGGCACACCACTGACCGAATTCACGCACAAACGTGTCGGGGATCTCGGCCGGCCAGCTCTTCCACGGCTTCTGGTATTCGGCCCGGTCCGGCCAGGCTGCCGCGAACTGCGGCATGCAGAAGCGGCCGAGGTTCACCAGGCAGGTCGAGTCATCGATGATGAAGGACAAGGGCACACGCAGCCGCGGGTTGAGCACCTCCACCGCGGCACCCGGCTGTGCCGCACCCGGCGCGCCGGCAGCTGGTACCGATGCAGGCGTCAGCGCGAGCCCACCCAACGCGCCCGCCGCGCGAAGGAAGTCGCGTCGTGAACCGTGCCACATGACTGTGTCCTCCTGGCGATCGGGGCGTCCGACGATAGCGCTGGCGGGGGCACGACTGTCCGTCCTGCAGCCGGAGCGGCCACCGCCACATGCTGTTGATCATACCGCGGTCACAGGGTCGGGCGAAATACGGCCAC
>DAISIS010000263.1:0-7921 GCA_036821925.1 Pirellulaceae bacterium | reverse complement strand
CACCGGCACAATCGAATGGGGTGTGGAGATGATCGCCGGGATGATGGTGGTGTTCCAGGTCGCGTTGATCACGGTCATCACGCCGAGTCTGGCGGCCAATCTGATCAGTGCGGAGCGGGAGAGTGGCGGGTGGAATCTGCTGCTGATGACACCGTTGTCGGCCGCGTCGATCCTGTGCGGCAAGCTGGCGAGTGTCCTGCTCACGCTGGTCCTGGTCCTGTTTGCCACGCTGCCCGGGTATCTCGTGATGATCTGGATCCATCCGCCGCTGCGCTGGCAGGTTTCGCAGGTGCTGATCTGTCTGGGATGGATGATCCTGTTCGCCACCCTGTTGTCGGCGGCGGTGAGCAGCCTGTGCCGGCGGGCCGCGACGGCCACCACCATCGCCTACGGCCTGCTGGGCACCGTCTGTTTCGGGACCATGCTGTTCTGGTTCGGCCGCGGCACGACCTTCGGGCACGCCACGATCGAGTCGATCCTGAAGCTCAATCCGATGGCCGCCGCGCTGACGATTATCGAGACCCCCGGGTTCACGACGTTCAATCTGGTGCCTGCCAACTGGTGGTGGATGGGCGGCCTGTGCCTGGCGTGCGCCGTGGTCCTGCTGGTGCAGACCTGGCGGCTGACCCGTCCCCTGTGAACATCGCCTTGCGTGAGTAGTCCGCCTCATGTGTTACCTGACTCGAAGCCTCGAACGCCGGTGTCTGGCTGCCGCCTGGTGCCTGGGCCCGGCGGTGTTGCTCGGTGCCGCTGCGACGCTCGTTGCGCCCCGCCTCTGCGCGGTCGAGCCCGAATGGATCATGTATCACGACCCGCAGCTGTCCAAGCCGGCGTTTGAGCAACGTTTTGCGCCGGGGCTGCTGTCGTTGTGGCTGCAGGCGCTGGAGCGTCCGGAGCGCGACCTGAAGCGCCGGGCCGCGGCGGCGCTCGCCAGCGCCCAGCAGAAGGGGCTGACCGGCCTGGACGCGGCGATCGAACCGCTCATGCGCGAGTTGCAGCGGCCGGAGCAGGAACGGCTGGTTCAGCTGGCGGTCGTGCAGGCGCTCGTCGCCCTCGACGCGCGTCAGGCTGCGCCGCTGCTCTGCGCCGCGCTGGACGAAGGGGACCTGGATCTGGCGGAGTTGGTCGAGCCCGCGTTGGGGCGGTGGCAGCACGCAGCCATGCGCGACGTCTGGCGCGCACGTGTGGCGCGCGACGTCACGCTGCGCCGCATGCACGTGCTGGCCATCCGCGGCCTGGCAGCCCTCGGCGACACCGCGGCGCTGCCCCGGCTGCTCGCCCTGGCGCAGGACCGGCACGCGCCGACCGACGTGCGATTGGAGGCCGCCGCCGCACTGGGCAAGCTGCAGCAGTCCGGACTGGAAGAGCCGGCACGCGTGCTGAGCCAGGACCAGTCGCCAGAGGCGTTGGTGCGGCGTCTGATCGCCGCCCGGATACTGGCGGGCCATCGCAGCCCCGACGCCGTCGCCCGGCTGACCGAACTGGCCGCCGACCCGCAGCCCTCCGTGCAAGCCGTGGCCCTCGAAGCGCTGTACCGTCAGGACCCGCAGCTGGTCATGCCGCTGATCGACCAGACGGTGGCGTCCCCCGACGTGAATGTCCGCCGCTGGGGGGCCGCGACGCTGATCGCCCAGCCGTCCGCGGAGACGATCGCCCGCCTGGCGCCGCTGCTGGACGACCCCGATCCCGCGCTGCGTATGCACGTGTGCGACTCCCTGGTCCAGCTGGCGCAGGATGCGGTGCTGCACGACGCCGTCATCGCCCAGGGACGCGCGCTGCTGGACGCCGCAGGCTGGCGGGGTCAGGAACAGGCGATCCTGTTGCTGGTGACGCTGGACGACAAGTCGATCGTCGACCGGCTGCTGGTCCTGTTGGAAGCGGAGCGGGCGGAGGTCATGACGACGGCGGCCTGGGGCCTGTGCCGGCTCGAAGTGCCCGCCACCGCCGCACCGATCTGCGAGGTGTTTCAGACCAAGACGGAGCGGTGTCTGGCCGGCGGGAGACAGCGGGACGGCACCTACACACAGCTCAGCCACCTGGCCCAGGCCCTCGGGCGAATGCGGCACGCGCCGGCCGACCCGGTGCTGCGCAAATACATCCCCAAGCTGTCAATCCTGCGCGCGAACACGCGCGCCGCCTCCATCTGGGCTCTCGGCCACCTGCACGTCGAGGCGTCTGACAGTGAACTGACGCAGCAGTTGTTGGAGCGGGCGCTGGACGACGACATCGAGATGCCGGAGGATGAGGAGGTGCGCCGCATGGCGGCGGTCGCCCTGGGACGCATGCGGGCGACGGAAACGGTCGACGGATTGCGAACCATGGTGCTGCGCAACGGCGTGCAGACGCCGCTCGGATACTCTGCCGCCTGGGCCATCCACGCTATCACCGGGGAGGAGATCCCCCCCCTCAGACCAATCGAAAACTGGGTCGATGGCTGGTTCCTGACCCCGCTTCAAGAGCCGCCGGCCGCCGGCACCGCGGTCGGCGACAGCTGACAGCCCGCGCGCCGGACCACTCTCGCCGCGGCCGGCGAAGCGGGGTACGCTGAGCATCTGCTGATGGATTTCCTGACTTCCCAGTGGCCCGGCCGCGGGCGGGCTGAGCTGAAGCAGCCTGTGGCACAAGGAGAAGACGATGATCAACGCCAAGCAAGTGTGCGTCGTGACCGGCGCCGGCAAAGGAATTGGACGGGGCATTGCCAAAGTGTTGGCCAGCGAAGGCGCGACGGTCATTGCCGCCTCCCGCAACGAAGCGAACCTGCGCGCGACGCAGCAGTCGATCGAGGCAGCCGGCGGGCGGGCCAAGGCCCTGCCGGTGGACATCACCGACCGCGCCGGCGTCAAGGCCTTTGTGGCGCAGGTCGTGGCCGAGTTCGGCCGGATCGACGTGCTGGTCAATAACGCCGGCCTGATGCCGCTGCCGGTGAACCTCGTGGAAGCCGACGACCAGCTCTGGGACGACCTGTTCCGCGTGAACACCACGGGGACCTACAACATGACCAAAGCGGTCCTGCCCCAGATGTACCAGCAGGAGTTCGGACGCGTGATCAACTTCTCGTCGGTCTCCGCCAAACTCACCTTCCCCGCCTTCGTCGCCTACGCGGCCGCCAAGGGCGCGCTGCACGCGTTCACGTCGGCCCTGGCCAAGGAAGTCGCCACGCACAACATCACCGTGAACTGCGTCCTCCCCGGCTTCACCCGCACCGAAGAAATGGAACGCATCTGGGGCACCGTCGCCACGGCCGCCGGCCAGACGCTCGACGAACTGATCGATCCGATCCTCGACGCCAAAGTCCCCATCAAACGCTGGCTGCAGCCCGAAGAGATCGGGTATATGGTCTCCTTCCTGGCCAGCCGGAAAGCGGATGGAATCACCGGCCAACTCCTGGTCGTCGACGGTGGACTGGACGCGCACGATTGAACGCCAGACAGCTGCGGAGACGGACCATGTACCGGATGCTTCACCACGGAAGTGCTGCACTACAAGCAACTGGCCAGCGACGCGCGCGGCAGCGACCAGGAATCGCAGGTGGCTGAATTGATGCAGCACAGCGACCTGTTTGCGATGAGCGTCTACCCGCACATGAGCTATGACGTGCCGCGGCCGGTACCCGCCGACTTCTTCGCCTTCGCCCGCCAGTTCAACAAGCCGATCGCGGTGAGCGAGTCGGGCGACACGTCGCGCGATGTGGAGTTGAAGGCTTTCCACCTGACGCTCCGAGGCAGCGCAGCAGGCCAGCGACAATTCGCCGAGTTGCTGCTCCGCACGGCGACACAGGACCACTACGCCTTCGTCATCTGGTACGCCACGACTGACTTCGAAAGACTCTGCGCGAAACTCCCGCCGCCCGTGGACGATCTGGCCCGCATCTGGGCGTACACCGGCCTGCAGTCCAGCGACCGCCAACCCAAACCGGCGCTGGCGGTCTGGGACACCTATCTGCGGGCGAAGTACGAGCGCCATCCGTGATTGCGGGACAGGCTTCCAGCACGTCGTCCGGCTGGTATGATGGAAATGGCGTCCAGTCTCCGACCCGACTGGCGACAGGAGAGGCGGGAATGTCGCAACCATACAATCGGCGCCGCGGCCTGCGGCGCCCCCGGGAGTCGCGCGGCTTGAGCGACGTGCAGCTGACCCTGGTGTGCGTCTGCACAGGACTGGTTCTGCTGGCCGTGCTGATCGCCGCCACACCGCCCCAGGACAGCGCCGGGCCGGCCGCCACCACCGCTCACTCGCCCCCTGCGAAGGACCCGCTGTTCGACCCGACCCGCGTCTGGACCGCCCATCTTCGCTTCGAACCAGACCAGTGGGAGGCGATGGAGCCGCAGGGAGGGTTCGGACCGCCCGGACTGCCACCGGGCCCACCCGGTGCGTTCGGACCCGGCGGGCCGCCACCACCTGCCGGCGCGTTTGGTCCCGGTGCATTCGGGCCCGGCGGACCACCACCCGGCGCGTTTGGTCCTGGCGCATTCGGACCGGGCGGACCGCCACCCGGCGAGTTTGGACCGGGCATGTTTGTGGCCCCGGTGTTTATCGCGCAGGGGGATGCGGATGGAGATCAGCGGCTCAGCGAGGAGGAACTGTTGAGCCTGGGGCGCCGGTGGTTTGACCAATGGGATGCGGAGGGGGCCGGAGTGCTCGACATGGCCAGCATCCGCAAGGGGCTCAACACCGCGATGGCGCCTCCGGCCGGGCCGGGTCCGCCAGGCGGCGTGGGGGCGCCGCACCAGATGCCGCGGATGAACTTTCGCGGTCCGGAGGGCAAGCGCAACGGCGTGCTGGCCGTCATGGGGATCGACTTCCCGTCGGTGCGTGCGGAGCTCGAGTTCGACGACCGCACGCTCCCCGACGTTTCGGTGCGTTACAAGGGGAACGGCACGTTTCTGCAATCGCGCAGCACGCTCAAGCGATCGCTCAAAGTGGACCTGAACAAAGGTTTCCCAGGGCGCAAGCTGCACGGCGTGACCAAACTCAATTTCCACAACAACGTCACCGATGCGAGTTGGATGAACGAGGTCCTGTCGTATCGCCTGTTCCGTGACGCCGGAGTGCCGGCGCCGCGCACCGCCTATGCCCGCGTGTATGTGACAGTGCCCGGGAAGTACGAGCGCGAGTACCTGGGGCTGTATTCGCTGGTCGAGAACCTGGACAACAGCTTTGCGCGACGTCAGTTCGGCACGAAGAAGGGGGTGCTGTTCAAACCGGTCGCCACCGAGATCTTCACGGATATGGGGGACGACTGGAGCGCCTACCGGCAGGCGTACGATCCCAAGACCGCCTGTTCGGAGGAAGAGACGTCGCGCGTGATCGCCTTCTGCAAGCTGGTATCGCATGCGGATGACGCGGAGTTCGTGCAGCGGCTGGATGAGTTCCTGGATCTCGATGCGTTTGCGCGGTTCATGGCCGTCACCACGTGGCTCAGCACGTTCGACAGCCTGCTGGCGATGTCGCAGAACTACGTCGTCTACCTGCATCCCCGCACGCACAAGTTCCAGTTCCTTCCCTGGGACCTGGATCACTCGTTCGGCCAGTTCTATCCGATCGGCACGCAGGAGCAGCGGGAGAACCTGAGCATTCACCAGCCCTGGGCCGGTGCGAACCGGTTTCTGGAGCGGGTCTTCCAGGTCGACGCCTTCAAACGCCGCTACCTGGCCGACCTCGAAGAGCTGAATGCCACGCTGTGCCGGCCGGAGCGTTTGATCGGTCAAGTGGATGAGCTGGCCGCCGTGTTGCGTCCCAGCATCCTGGACGAATCGGCCGAGAAGCTGGCGCAATTCGAGCGCGCTGTGGCTGGTGAGCCCGTGGGCCCGCCCGGGTTCGGCGGGGGGTTTGGCGGCGGGTTCGGCCCCTCAGTCAAGCCGATCAGGAGTTTTGTCCTGGCCCGGGCCAAATCGATCGAGGATCAACTGGCGGGAAGGAGCCGGGGCGCGACGGTGAGCGGGTTCGGGGCTGGCGGCCCAGCCCCCGGCGCGGTGGGCGCGGGGATGCCGGCGATGCCGAGCGACTTCGGGGCCGGCATGTTCCTGGCCCCGGTCTTCCTGGCCGAACTCGATGACGACCAGAACGGCTCCGTGACCCGCGAGGAACTCGACAGCTGTTTCCAACGTTGGTTTCGTGCCTGGGACACGCAGCAGTCCGCGGTGCTGACCGAAGACCAGCTGCGCACCGGACTGAACGAAGCGCTGTCGCCGTTTCGCCACGGGCCACCAGAGGGTGCCTTCCCGGGTGCCGGTTGGGGCCCCGGCTTCGGACCGGGTGCTGGACCCGGCTTCGGACCCGGTGCTGGACCTCCGGGCGGATTCGGGTTCGGGCCGCAGCCGGGAGGCGGCAACTGAGCACCTGCTGCGCGTGAGCACCTGCTGCGCGGTGCACGGACGTGGGGACAGGGAGCGGCAGGCGGTCAGGGGGTCGTACGTTCAAACTCGACCGACCAGTCGAGCCGGGCGTCCTGAAACTGGACTTCCTGGGCCCAGACCTTGTCGGCCACGGGGGTGAGACGCACGACGCCGCGGTTGGAGTCTGCGGCCGGTCGCGGCCGGTAGCCGTCCGGAACGTACAGAAACGCTTTGCCGGTCAGTCCCGCAGCCCGCTCGTACTGCCCCGCGAGCACCTGCTGCGCGGCGTCCCACGTCAATCGCTTTACTTCGTGGTATCCTCCGAGGACGTGCATGTTGGTGGCGATCAGCTGGGGCCGGGAGGGCTGGCGCTGGATCAGCAGGATGCGTGCGGTGCGTGGCGCCAGGGTGAGCGAGATCCGGCCCGTATACGCACCCAGGCAGGTTTCTTCCCAGAACTCGCACGCCACCACCCGGGTCTCCGCCGGCAGCCCCAATGCCGTCAGGTCCACCGTGCGTTCCTGCGGCTGGTCTTCGAAGTTGAACACTCCGACCGCCTCCCACTCTCCGGCCGCGCCGCGGCAGTGCATATGCCAGAGTGACGGCAGCGCGCGTTGAAACAGGTCCAGCGGGCGTCCCAGCGGATTGCCGGGGGGCAGGCACTGCTGCATCATGCGGATGCGCGGCAGGTCGAGTTCCCGGAAATCGTCGCTGAACGAGATGCTGCAGCCGGCGAGCGTCATCAACGTCAAGCGAAATCGCGCCTCTTCCACGTCCGCCTTCATCCCCACGCTCATATCGCACACCTCGCGATGATACAGGCGATCGTTCGCCCAGTAGCTGGCAGCCAGCAGCGGCGCATTGCGCCGCTCAAGGTCGAACCACTCGGGCAGCCCCGCATCGCCCGTGTCATCGCCGATGTACGCGCTGCTGGCCAGCCCGGCCGACAACAGCGGTGGTGTCTGGCAGTAGCGGATCCAGGCCGCCGGCCCCGCACCGTGACGGATGGCAGCCATCGCGCGCCCCAGCGCCGGTGAGCCACTGATGAAGTCGATCTTGTAGTAGCTGGCCCCTTCCGCGGACAGCCGGGCAAAGGTGTCTGCCAGCCATTGCTCGGCCGCCGGCTGCGATGCGTCCAGGACCGCCATGTCGGGATTGGGGACCCAGTACCAGCGCCCGATGCTGGCCGGCTGCCCGCTGGCATCCTGCAGCAGCCACTCCGGATGCTCCCGATACAGCTGGCTCGTCGCGGCCACCTGCGTCGGCGCAATCCAGAGCCCCAGCTTCAGACCGTAGCGCGTGCGGAGCTGATCGGCCAGCCACTTGATGCCGTGCGGGAACCGTTCGTTGGGCACCCAGTCGCCGCAGATGTCGCCGCGCTGCCAGCCATGATCCAGCTGGATCACGTCCAGTCCCAGCGGCTGGAAGTGCTCCGCGACCAGCGCCGCGTGGGCCAGCGCGATGTCCTCGCTGATGCCCATGCGGATCGGATACCAGCTGCACCACAGGGCATTCGCTCCGGTACGCACCGGCTCGCGCGCCAGCGCCGCGGCGCGCTTCATTAGCGGGCCGTCCATAGGCTCACC
>DAISIS010000262.1:0-7966 GCA_036821925.1 Pirellulaceae bacterium | reverse complement strand
TGCGGCACCGCCCCAGGAAGCGGCCGACGCTCCCGCCGCGTCCGCCTCCAGGCTCTGGACGCCCGGCGCGCCACCCGAGGCGGGCGGCGAGAAGAAACCATCCCAACTGTGGGTCCCGGACTGAGTGGACACCCGACCATGTGCACCGATGACAAGTTCATGTCACGCGCCATTGAGCTGGCAGCGCGCGGAGAGGGGTCCGTCGAGCCCAACCCGCTGGTCGGCTGCGTCATCGTGAAGGACGGGGTCATCATCGGCGAAGGGTGGCACCGTCAGTTCGGCGGCCCGCATGCCGAGGTGGAGGCGTTGCAGGCGTGCCGCAGCGACGTGGCGGGGGCCACGCTGTACGTCTCTCTGGAACCCTGCTGCCACACCGGCAAAACGCCCCCCTGCACGGAGTCGATCCTGCGGGCGCGGATCGGGCGCGTGGTGGTGGCCCAGCGTGATCCGTTTCCCGCCGTCGCCGGCCACGGCCTCGAACAGCTGCGCCGGGGCGGCCTGCAGGTGGAAGTGGGCGTCATGCAGCAGGCGGCCGCGCAGCTGAACGCCCCATACCTGACGCTCGTGCAGCAGGGGCGACCGTGGGTCATCGCCAAGTGGGCCATGACGCTCGACGGCAAGATCGCCACCCGCACCGGCCACAGCCGTTGGATCAGCAACGAACACTCGCGCGCCGTCGTGCACCGCCTGCGCGGTCGCGTCGACGCGATCCTGGTCGGGCGGCGGACCGCCATGGCAGACGACCCGCTGCTGCTGGCCGACCCGCCGGGTCCCCGCACCGCCACGCGGATCGTGGCGGACACCCAGGCAGCACTCCCCACACGTTGCCGGCTGGTCGAGTCCGCGCGCTCGGCGCCGGTGCTCGTGGCGGCCGGCGCCGCGGTCGACCCGCAGCGGCGGCGCGCGTTGGAGCAGGCCGGCTGCGAAGTGCTGGCCTGCCCGGGCGCCGACGCCGGGGCCCGGCTGCAATCCCTGCTGCGCGAACTGGGACGCCGCAGCATGACGAACCTGCTGGTCGAGGGGGGCGGTCAACTGCTCGGATCGCTCTTCGACCTGCACGTGGTAGACGAAGTCCACGTCTTCGTCGCCCCCAAGATCGTCGGCGGGCAGACGGCCCCCGGGCCGGTCGCCGGGCAGGGCGCGGAACTGATCCCGTCCGTGCCAGGCCTGCTGCACCCCCACATCGAAGTTCTGGACCAGGATATCTATATTTCCGGGCAGGTCTACATTTCCGGGCAGGTCCGAAGCACGTCGCACTGCGAGGGTCAATAAGATGAAATCGCTCACCATCTGGATCGTCCTGGTCGTCTCCGGCCTGGCCACCACCTCCGTCTGGGCGGAGCACGTGTTGGTGGAGGCCGAGAGCTTTGCGGATCGCGGGGGCTGGATGCTCGACACCCAGTTCATCACCAGCATGGGCTCGCCGTACCTGCTGGCCCACGGCATGGGGCGCCCCGTGGCCGACGCGGTGACCGACGTAACCCTGCCGGGCCCGGGCACCTACCGCGTCCTGGTGCGGACCAAGGACTGGGTCGCGCCCTGGCAGGCGCCGGGCCAGCCGGGTCGCTTCCAGGTGCTGGTCAACGGCACCCCGCTCTCCGAGACGCTGGGCACCAGCGGCGCCGCGTGGTCCTGGCAGCCGGCGGGGACGGTCGAGGTTGACCAGCCGCACATCCAGCTGGCCCTGCACGACCTCACCGGTTTTGAAGGGCGCTGCGATGCCGTCGTGCTGACGCGGGACCCCGCGCTGGTGCCGCCCGGCGACGGCGCCGCGCTGGCATCGTGGCGCCGCGCGTCCCTGGGGCTGGCCGACCAGCCGACGGAGCAGGGCGGGTACGACCTGGTTGTCGTCGGTGGCGGCTATGCGGGCATGGCGACCGCCATCTCGGCCGCGCGCCTCGGTTGCCGCGTCGCCCTCCTGCAGGATCGACCCGTGCTGGGGGGCAACGGGTCGAGCGAAGTGCGTGTCTGGGCCAACGGCCTGATCCGGCGCGGGGCGTTTCCGCGGATTGGCGAGATCGTCGAAGAGTTCGCCGACAACGCGGCAACGTCACCCGGTCGCGCGGAGGAGTTTGGCGACGCGTTGAAGGAGCAGGTGGTGCGGGCGGAGACGAACATCGAACTGTTCCTCAACTGCCACGCGGACCAGGTGGCGATGGATGGCCAGCGCATCGTGGCGGTCGAGGCGTTTGACACGCGGACGAGCGAGCGGTTGCGCTTCGTGGCCCCGCTGTTCGCCGACTGCACCGGACACGGCACGATCGGCTATCTGGCCGGCGCCGCGTGGGACATGCAGCCGACGCGGCGGATGGGCATGAGCAACATGTGGGTCTGGGAGGAGGTGGCGGACCCGGTGGAGTTCCCCGACACACCGTGGGCCCTAGACCTGGAGATGGAGGATTTCCCGTACCCGCGCAACTACCACGGGCCGTGGTTCTGGGAGAGCGGTTTCGACAAGGATCCGATTGCGGAGGCGGAACTGATCCGCGACTGGAACCTGCGGGCGGTCTACGGGGCGTTCAACGCGATGAAGAACCGCGGCGGGCGGGCCGAACACCGCCGCGCGCAGCTCAGCTGGATCGCCTTCATCGGCGGACCGCGCGAGTCCCGGCGTCTGCTGGGGGACGTCGTCCTGTCGCAGGAAGATGTCGTGAACAAGGTCGAGTTCCCCGACGCGCTGGTGCCGACGACCTGGTCCATTGACCTGCACTACGCCAAGCCGGAGTTCGCCCGCAAGTTTCCGGACAACGCGTTCATCGCCGTGGCCGAGATGGACCATCGCGTGGACCAGACCTACGGCTACCCGATTCCGTATCGCTGCTTCTACTCCCGCAACATCGACAACCTGTTCATGGCCGGCCGCTGCATCAGCGTCACGCACGAAGCGCTGGGCACGACGCGCGTGATGAAGACGTGCGGCATGATGGGGGAGGTGGTAGGCAAGGCGGCCAGCCTGTGCACGCAGTTCGCTTGCGCGCCACGCGATGTCTATGCCCAGCATCTGGAAGCGCTCAAGGAACTCTGCCGGCTGCCCGGCAAGTCGCGGCGGGCCACGCTCGCCGACCCGCTGGTCATCCCGGCCGACGCTCCTGAGGCGCGCCCGGAAGGTCCTCCCTCAGACCGGCTACGGTGAAACGGATCCGCGGAAATGCCGATTTCGGATGTTGTCATCAGAGGTGCGCGGGAGCACAATCTGCGGAATGTCGATCTGGTCTTGCCGCGCAACCAGCTGATCTGCCTGACCGGCGTGAGCGGTTCCGGCAAGAGCTCGCTGGCCTTCGACACGGTGTATGCGGAGGGGCAGCGCCGGTATGTGGAGAGCCTGTCGAGTTTCGCCCGGCACTTCCTCGGCCAGATGCCCAAGCCGGAAGTGGATTACATCGCAGGGCTGAGTCCTTCGATCTCCATTTCCCAGAAGTCGGGGGGCACCAACCCGCGTTCGACCGTGGGCACGATCACCGAGATCTACGACTTCCTGCGCGTGCTCTACGCCCGCATCGGCCAGGGGTTCTGCCCGCGGTGCGGCCGCCCGATCACGGCTCAGTCGCGGGAGCAGATCCTGGCCGGGATTCTGGCGCTGCGTGAGGGCGCGCGGGTGGCGATCCTGGCACCGCTGATTCGGCAGCAGAAGGGTGAGTACCGCGATCTGTGCGAGGACCTCCGCAAACAGGGCTTCGCCCGGGTACGGGTCGACGGCCGCCTGGTGCGGCTGAGCGACGCGCTGCAGCTCGATCGCCAGATGCGGCACGATATCGAAGTGGTGATCGATCGTCTGGTCGCCCGGCCGGAGGTGCGACCACGGCTGGCCGAGGCCGTGGAGCAGGCGTTGAAGCTGGGCCACGGCACGCTCATCGTGGCCGACGCGGGCGACGAGGCGGCGGAGGCCACCCCCGGCGAGCCGGCACCCTCCCCACCCGTGCTGTCCGATACCGCCTACTCGGCCGACTACGCCTGCACCAGTTGCCGCTTGAGTTTCGAACCGCCCAGTCCGCAGCTGTTCAGCTTCAACAGCCCGCAGGGGATGTGCCCGCAGTGCGACGGGCTGGGGCAGCTCTACTCGTTCGATCCCGATCTGCTCGTCCCCGATCGACGGCTGTCCTTCAAGCAGGGCGCCGTCCAGCTGGTCGGGTCCTGGAAAGACCTGGGGCGCTGGCGGCGACACATCTACCAGGGAGTGGCCGGCACGCTCGAACGGCAGCACAACCTGGCGGACGGCACGGTCCTGGAGACGCCCTGGAGCGACCTGGATCCGCAATGGCAGCACGCGCTGCTGTGGGGCACGGGCGATCAGCACGTCACGTTCACCTGGCGCGGCGGCGTGACGCCGATCAAGCACGGCGGCACGTATGATGGCATTATCCCCGAGCTGTTGAGCAAGTACCGCAGCAGCCGGAACCGCCTGCAGATCCGCCAGCTCGAGAAGTACATGCGGACGCTGCCCTGTGCCGAATGTCAGGGCGAGCGGCTGACGGCGCAGGCGCGGGCCGTATGCGTCACGACCCGGCACCCGGCCTTCCAGGACGCGCCGCGCAAGTCGCTCCCCGCCGTGTGCCGCCTGTCCGTGCGCGAGGCGGCCGAGTTCTTCGCGCAGCTGCAGCTGGATGCCACCGGTGAGGCCATCGCCACCGAAGTGCTCAAGGAAATCCGCCACCGGCTCGGCTTCCTGGTCAACGTCGGCCTCGACTACCTGACGCTCGACCGGACCGCGCCGACGTTGTCGGGGGGCGAGTCGCAGCGGATCCGGCTGGCCAGTCAGATCGGATCGGGGCTGGTGGGGGTCTTGTACATCCTGGACGAGCCGTCGATCGGCCTGCATCCGCGCGACAACCACCGGCTGCTCGCGTCCTTGCAGCGGCTGCGGGACCTGGGCAACACGGTGGTGGTGGTGGAGCACGACGAGGACACGATGCGGGCGGCCGATCACCTGATCGATTTCGGGCCGGGGCCGGGGGTGCGCGGCGGCAGAGTGGTCGCGTCCGGATCGCTCGACGAGGTGATCCGGGCGCCGGCGAGTGTGACCGGCAAGTACCTGGCGGGCACGCTGCAGATCGCGACGCCCGATCAGCGCCGGGCGCCGGGCGCCGGCCGGCTCCGCGTGCGGGACGCCGCGCACAACAACCTGAAACACCTCGACGTGGAAATCCCCCTGGGTGTGTTCGTGTGCATTACCGGTGTGTCGGGGTCCGGCAAGAGCTCCCTGGTCAACGACATCCTGGTCGAAACGCTGCGGCGGGACCTCAACGGCGGCCTGGGCGAGCCGGGCGCCTGCGGCGGCCTCGAGGGGCTCGAACACCTCGACAAGATGATCGCGATCGACCAGTCGCCGATCGGACGCACGCCGCGTTCGAACCCCGGCACGTACATCAAGGTCTTCGACGACATCCGCAATCTGTTCGCGCAGTTGCCCGAATCGAAGCTGCGCGGCTACCTGCCGGGCCGCTTCAGTTTCAACGTGGCGGGTGGCCGGTGTGAAGCCTGCGAAGGGAATGGCTCCAACCGCCTGGAAATGGACTTCCTCGCCGACGTGTGGGTCACCTGCCCGGTCTGCGAGGGGCACCGCTACAACCACGAGACGCGGCAGGTCCAGTTCAAGGGCAAGTCGATCGCCGATGTGCTCGAGCTGGATGTGCAGCAGGCGCTGCAGTTGTTCGAGAACATCCCGAACGTGCGTCACAAGCTGCAGACGCTCCACGACGTCGGCTTGGACTACGTCAAGCTGGGGCAGCCCTCCCCAACGCTGTCGGGCGGCGAAGCCCAACGCATCAAGCTGGCCCGCGAACTGGTCAAACGCAGCACCGGCCGGACCCTGTATCTGCTCGATGAACCCACCACCGGCCTCCACTTCGCCGACATCCAGCTGCTGTTGCAGGTACTCCACAGCTTCGTCGACGGCGGTAACACCGTGCTGGTCGTCGAGCACAACCTGGAAGTGATCAAGACCGCCGACTGGATCATCGACCTGGGGCCGGAGGGGGGCGCTGCGGGCGGCTACATCGTCACCGCAGGCACACCGGAGCAGGTGGCTGGATGCGCAGCGTCGCACACCGGCCAAGCGCTGGCCGCCCTGCTGGACCACGGCGCCGGGCGGCCACGTCCGGCGCAGCGCCCCAAACGCAGGGCCCAGCGTCGCACAGCCGCGCCGACCAAGCTGCGCGTGCAGGGAGCGCAGCAACATAATCTGAAGTCGGTGAGCACCGAGATCCAGCGGGATCGGATGACCGTCTTCTGCGGCCCGAGCGGATCAGGCAAGACGTCGCTCGCGATGGACACCATCTATGCCGAAGGGCAGCGGCGGTACGTCGAGAGCCTGAGCGCCTATGCCCGGCAATTCGTCAGCCAGATGCAGAAGCCACGCGTGGAACACATCGAGGGCCTGTCCCCGGCCATCGCCATCGAGCAGAAGAATCTGGGGCACACCCCCCGCTCGACAGTTGGAACCGTCACCGAAATCTACGACTACCTCCGCATTCTGCTCGCCCGGCTCGGCACCCCCCACTGCCCGGCCTGCGATGTGCCGGTCGGCACACAGACGACTGACGAGATCACGGCGAAGGTCCTGGCAGCGCCCGAGGGGACACGACTCCAGCTCCTGGCGCCGGTCGAGGTGCCGGTGGGGCAGGACTACGAGTCGCTGTGGCGGGACGTCCGGTCCCACGGCTACCTGCGGATGCGGGTGGATGGCACCACGCACAGCGTCACCCGGCCGCCGGACATCGACCGGCGGCACAAGCACCAGGTCGAAGTCGTGGTGGATCGGGTCGTGGTCAAACCGGCCGTGCGTGGGCGCATCGCCGAAGCTGTGGAGAAATGCCTGGCGCTCGGCAAAGGGGTGCTGCACGTGCTGCAGGAACAGCCGGGAGTGCCGGAGACGCAGTGGGAGACGGTGCGGCACAACCAGCACTTGGCCTGCGATCGGTGTGGGCGCAGTCTGGAGCCGTTGACGCCCCACAACTTCTCGTTCAACAGCCCGCTGGGCTGGTGCCCCGCCTGCGCGGGGCTGGGCACCCAGACCGGCGCCAATCCGGCGGCGCTGCTCCAGGACGCCAAACGCACGCTGCGCGACGGCGCTGTGTCGCTGTGGCCCAACGTCCAGCATCCGGTGTCGCAGTGGATGCTCCGGGCACTGGCCGCCGGCAGCGGCCTGCCGCTGGATGTGCCGTTTGACCAGTTCAGCGCCCGGCACCGGCGGACCGTCCTGCACGGGTGCGGCGATCAGTGGTTCGACGTCTGCCCGGACGGCCAGCGCGGCTCCGCACCCCTTTTCCGGTTCCAGTTCAAGGGACTCTACCCGGCCCTGGAGGAAGCGGCGCGGCTGTCCCCCACGCTCCGCACGCGGCTGGAGCACCTGATCGATCAGGTCGATTGCACCGTCTGCGGCGGGAGCCGGCTGCGCGAGGATGCCGCAGCGGTACGGTTCCAGGGCAAGACGATCGACCAGCTCTGCCGGCTGCCGTTGGGACACCTGCAGCAGGAAGTCGCCCGCTGGAAGCTGTCGGCACGCGACCGGAAGATCGCGGGCGAACTGCTGCGCGAGGTGAAGAACCGCACGCAGTTTCTCAATGACGTCGGCCTGCACTACCTGACCCTGGCGCGCGGCGCCGCAACGCTGTCAAATGGTGAGGCGCAGCGCATCCGGCTGGCCAGTCAGCTGGGCAGCGGACTCTGTGGCGTGCTGTACGTGCTGGACGAACCCACCATTGGCCTGCATCCGCGCGACAATGCGCGTCTGCTGTCAGCGCTCCACAAGCTGCGCGATCTCGGCAACACGCTGATCGTGGTCGAACATGACCGGGATGTGATCGCCGGCAGCGACAGCATCTGTGATTTCGGTCCGGCCGCCGGCAAGCATGGCGGCCAGATCGTCGCGCAGGGCACACCGCGTCAGATCGCGCGCCGCAAGACGTCTTGCACTGGGCCTTACCTGAGCGGCGTGAAAGCCATCCCCATCCCCGCCCAGCGGCGGATG
>DAISIS010000261.1:0-7967 GCA_036821925.1 Pirellulaceae bacterium | reverse complement strand
GGGCGGGGGGCAGCAGTTCGTGTGGTAGTTGATGCTGGTCCTGGTGGTGCTGGCCGCGGCGTCCTTCGTCGCGTACACGATTCGTGGGCATCTGCGGCGTCGGGCCGTGGTGGAGCAGGCGTTGCGGGAGAGCGAGGAGAAGTATCGCGAGCTCTATGAGTCGTCGAGCGATGCGGTGATGCTGCTCGACGAGCATACCTATCTCGACTGCAACGAGTCGGCGCTGCGCGTGTTCGGCGTCCGCAGCAAAGCGGAGTTCTGCCGCAAGCGTCCGGCCGACTTCTCGCCCCCCCGGCAGCCGGACGGTCACGATTCGGTGACGCTGGCCATCGAGCGCATCCGCGCGGCGATGCGCGAGGGGAGCAATCGTTTTGCCTGGATGCACCGGCGCGCGGACGGCCAGCTGTTTCCGGCCGAAGTGGTCTTGAGTGCGGTCCATGTGCAAGGTCGCCTGGTGCTGCAGGCGGTGGTCCGCGACGAGACGCAGCGGAGGCGGGCCGAGGACCAGCTGCGCGCGAACGAGGAGAAGTTGCGTTCGATCAGCGAAGCCGCCTTGGATGCCGTTGTCATGATGGATGCGCAAGGACACGCGGTGCACTGGAACCCGGCCGCGCAGCGCATGTTCGGTTACGCCGCCGAGGAAGTGCTCGGGCAGAACATCCATCGGCTGGTAACACCGGCCCGGCTGCAAGCCAGGTGGGAGCGGGCCCTGGAAGAGTTCTTCCGATCCGGTCAGGGGCCCGCCGTCGGGCGGATCATGGAACTGCCGGCTATCCGCAAGAACGGCCAGGAGTTTCCGATCGAGATCTCGCTGGCGCCCATCCGCCTGGCCGGGGAATGGAACGCGGTCGCCGTGATTCGCGACATCACGGAGCGGAAACAGGCGGAGGAGGCGGTGCGCCAGGAGCAGCGTTCGCTGCGGCGCCTGCTGCGCGCGCACGACCAGGAACGGAAACTGATTGCGTACGAAATCCACGATGGACTGGCCCAGCAGCTGGTCGCGGCCATCTACCAGTGCCAGGCTGCCGAGCATGCGATACCCGCCATATCCGACAAGGCGGGCACCGCGTTTCGCGAACTGCAGCAGTTGCTGCGGCAATGCCTGGCCGAGACGCGACGCCTGATCAGCGGCGTGCGGCCGCCCGTGCTGGATGAGATGGGCGTGGTCAGCGCGGTGCAGGCGTTGATTGCAGATACCCAGTCGCGGGCCGCGCCGCAGATCACGTTCCGGCACGACGTGCAGTTCGAACGCCTGGAACCGATCCTCGAAAACACGGTCTACCGCATCATCCAGGAAGGACTGGCCAACGCCTGCCGCCACAGCCACAGCCCCCAGGTGCTCATCACGCTCACCGAAACCGATCCGCACCTGGAGATCCGCGTCCAGGATTACGGAATCGGATTCGACCCCGATCAGGTGGATGAGAAACGTTTCGGCCTGGCCGGCATCCGCGAGCGCGCCCGGTTGCTGGGCGGACACGTCACACTGCAGTCGGATCCCGGCACCGGCACGCTGCTGATCGTGCAGCTGCCCAAAGACGTGGGCGACCTGGCAGGCAATGCATGAGGCCCCCGGAGCCGCGCGCGCGCCGGCAGCCGCGCCGCACCCGCTCCCAACCGCGGCGTCTCAGCCCGCTCCATGCTGTCACCCGGCCGACTCAGGCGAACGGCCAACGCCGCCCCAGCGCCCCACGCTGGATCTCGGTCAGACGCCGGATACCCTGCCGCGCCAGCTGCAGCATGCGCTCCAGATCCTCGTCCGCGAATGTCGATTCCTCGCCCGTCCCCTGAATCTCGATGAAACGCCCGCGGCCAGTCATCACCACGTTCATGTCGACACTTGCTGCCGCATCCTGCTGATAGTCGAGATCCAGGATCGTCGCGCCAGCGACCTGCCCCACACTCACCGCCGCTACACTGTCGCAGAGAGGAAACCGGCCGGGATCCGGCAGCGCGCGTTCGATGGAATGCAGCGCATCGATCAGCGCCAGGAAGCCCCCCGTGATGCTCGCCGTCCGCGTGCCGCCGTCCGCTTCCAGCACGTCACAGTCCACCGTAATGAGCCGCTCACCCAACGCCGCCAGGTCGGCCACCGCGCGCAGACTGCGCCCAATCAACCGCTGAATCTCCGTCGTGCGGCCGTCGAGCCGGCCATCCCGCTCGCGGCTCTTGCGCGGAGCCGTGCTGCCAGGCAACATGCCGTATTCTGCCGTAATCCAGCCCCGCCCCTGACCAGCGAGCCACGATGGAACCTGGTCCGAGACACTCGCCGTACACAACACGGTCGTACGGCCAGCCTGGTACAGCACACTGCCGGCCGCCGCTCGCGTGAAGCGACGCCGAATTCTAACCGGCCGTAACTCGTTCGGCCGCCGTGGTTTTTGCTCTGCAGACGGCATTCGCATGTGTCCCCATTGTTACAATTAAAAAAGCCATGAAGCTTCTGTCAATTTAAAATGCTATGCTTCTAAAGGGAATTTGGGTGATGAAGGGGGACTGTCTTCTGGGGGGCGGACCAATGCGCCACATCTTCAGTCTCCTGCTCGACCTGCCAGACGCCTGCAGCCACATGACATTCCACCAGCTGCTGATGCTGGCCACGTTGCTGACCCTGGTGGTGTCGGTCATTCTCATGATTTCCGGCCGCAAACTGGCATAGGGGCGGGCGCGTTTGCATTTCGGGTGTGTGGCGCTGGACTGCAGCGTCTGGGGCGGGGAGCGCCTGCCGGCCACCTCGTCTGCCGTACCGCGCGGTGCTTCCCGGTGTCTTCCGGCTCGGTGTGTTTGCCGTCTATTCGTCACCGGCCAGCGCCCGGAACTGCGATTCGGTCAGCACGCGGACGCCGAGCTGCTGGGCCTTGGCCAGTTTGCTGCCGGCCTTCTCGCCGGCCACCAGGAAATCGGTTTTGGCGGAGACGCTCGAGGCGGGGCGTCCTCCGAGCCGGCTGATGAGCGTTTCGATCTGTTCGCGCGTGTAGTGTGTGAGGGTTCCCGTGACGACGAGGGTCTTGCCGGCCAGCGGGTGGGCCGCGTCGGGCTGGGCGGCGCGTTCCGATTCCATTGACACGCCGGCGGAGCGCAGGCCGGCGATCGCTGCCTGGCCTTCGCGGCTGTGCAGGTACTGGTACACGCTCTCGGCGATGATCGGCCCGATTTCCCGGATGCTGCCGAGCGTTTCGATGGAGGCCTGTTCCAGTTCGTTCATATCACGGAAGTGTTCGGCCAGCACGGTGGCGACCCGGGTGCCGACGTGGCGGATGGACAGCGCGTTGAGCAGGCGGGCGAGTCCGCGCCCTTTGCTCTCGGCGATGCTCCGCACGAGGTTGGCCGCCGACTTCTGGCCCATGCGTTCCAGGGGCACCAGTTGTGCTTCCTGCAGGTGGTACAGGTCGGCGTAGTCGGCCACGAGTCCTTCGGCGACCAGCTGATCGACCAGTTTGTCGCCGAGTCCTTCGATGTCCATGGCGTTGCGGCTGGCGAAGTAGCGGATGCGTTCCTTCACCTGGGCGGGGCAGCGGGGGTTCGGGCAGCGGATGTAGACGCCGCCGGAGTCCTTGAGCAACGCGGTGGCGCATTCCGGGCAGTTGGTCGGGAAGGCATAGGATGCCAGCTGTCTCTTGCGGAGGTGTCTTTCGACGCGTACGACGTGGGGGATGATCTTGCCGGCCTTCTCGACCACCACGATATCGCCGACGCGGATATCTTTGCGCGCGATTTCTTCCGCATTGTGGAGACTGGCCCGGCTCACCGTGGTTCCCGCCAGTTCTACCGGCTCCAGGTCGGCCACGGGGGTGATGGTGCCGGCCTTGCCGACCTGTACGACGATGTTGTTCACACGCGTGGCGGCTTCGTATTTCTCAAACTTGTACGCGATCACCCAGCGCGGGCTCTTGGAGGTGGACCCGAGCCGTGCGCGCTGGTCAAACCGGTTGACCTTCAGGACCAGGCCGTCCACTTCGAAGTCCAGCTCGTACAGGCGTTCGGCCAGCTGCTCGCAGTGCGCGACGGCGGCGTCGAAGGTGGGGAGGCAGGCGACGTGCGGAGTGGCCGGCAGGCCGAACTGCCGCAGCTCGGCCAGGAACTCCATGTGGTTGGCGGCCGCCAGTCCCTGGCAGTAGCCGACGCCATGGCAGAACATCCGCAGCGGGCGTTCGGCGCAGATGCGGGGGTCCAGCAGCTGGGCGGCTCCGGCGGCGCCGTTACGCGTGTTGGCGAACGGTTTCTCCCCCCGCGCACGCTGCCGTTCGTTGAGCGCGGCCAGATCCGAATTGGTCATGTAGATCTCACCCCGCACTTCCAGCACAGGGGGAATGCCGGTGCCGAGCAGCCGCAGCGGCACATCGCCGATGGTCTTCACGTTGTGGGTGATATCATTGCCGACCCGGCCATTGCCCCGCGTCACGCCGCGCACCAGCAGCCCCTGTTCGTACAGGAGCGACACCGCCACGCCATCCACCTTCAGCTCGACCACCCACTCGATCGGCTCGTCGCCGA
The DNA here is from genome assembly GCA_036821925.1 of Pirellulaceae bacterium. Lineage (GTDB taxonomy): Bacteria > Planctomycetota > Planctomycetia > Pirellulales > Pirellulaceae > JAAYDI01. The sequence goes on along the minus strand of DAISIS010000261.1, from coordinate 3,473 downwards.
GCGCCTTCAAGGTGCGCTGGCCGTACTGCCGCAGCTCCTCCAGACTGTAGGTGTTGTCGATCGACAGCATCGGCACGCGGTGCGGCACGTTCTCCAGCGCCGCAATCGGCGCATCGCCGATCCGCTGCGTCGGACTGTCCGGCGTGATCCATTCGGGGTGATCCGACTCGAGCGTCTGGAGCTCCTGCATCAGCCGGTCATATTCCAGGTCGCTGATCTCCGGCTGCGCGTCGACATAGTACTTGCGATCGTGGTAGCGGATCAGCGCGCGCAGTTCCTCCAGGCGTCGGGGGGCGTGGCGGCTCATGATCAGGAACCACACTCGGGGGCCACGGCCACCTGTTTCCCCAACGCGACGTTGGGCACCAGGCAGAGGAACTTGAACGGGGTATCGCCCGTGTTGCGGAACTGGTGCACCTCGTTCGGTGCCACGTACACCACGTCGCCGCCCTGCAGCGGGTGTTCGGCGTCGCCGGTCAGGGCGACGCCGCGTCCTTCCAGCACAAACACCTCGTGTTCGTAGGGGTGGGTGTGCTGGGGGGTGTGGCCGCCGACCGACACTTCGAACTGCCGCATGGCGAAATGGGGTGCACCTTGATCGGGCCCCACCAGCCAGCGGATGGCGCAGCCCTGCGCTCCCGGCATGTCCACGGGGTTCTGTGGCACGCGTTCGTAATGCTGAACCTGCATCGTCGTCTTCTCCTCGAGTGGCGATTGGCTTGTCTGACAACTGTAACCGCTATTGAATCCGATGCGAGCCCTGTCTGTCAAAGACGCTCCGCATCTTGGCACCCCGCAGCCCCCCCCGCTATGATAGCGGGTTCGTTGCAGCTGTCTGATCCCGGTTCTCAGGGGCATCGCATGCGTGTCCGAAACATCGAACTCCGCGGGGTTCGAGTGCACAATCTGAAGAGCATCGATCTGGACGTTCCGCACCACCAGCTGGTAGCGATCTGCGGGGTCAGTGGCAGTGGCAAGACCAGCCTGGCGCTGGACACGTTATACGCGGAGGGTCAGCGCCGGTACATCGAGAGCTTCTCGGCCTACACCCGCCAGTTCCTCGACCAGTTCGAGAAGCCGGCGGCGGACCGCATTGACGGCATGCCCCCGGCGATTGCCGTCACGCGCGCTCCTACATCGCGCTCCAGCCGCTCGACGGTCGGCACCGCCACGGAGATTGCCGACTATCTGCGGCTGCTCTACGCGAAGATCGGCCAGCTGCGCTGTTACCAGTGCGGTCGGCCGGTGCAGGCCGAAGCGCCGGAATCTGTGGTCAGTCGCATTGCAGACGCGGCGGACGGCCGGCGGTTGATGATTGCCTTCCCCTACGCGCTGGCGGAGTCCCCGCCTGGCGCCAGCTGGGCGGCTGAGCTGCGGGAGGACGGGTTCGTGCGGGTTGTCGTCGCTGGCCAGATGCTGTCGCTCAGCGCCGGTGACACCGCCGCGGCGCTCAGTGGCCCGCGGTCGGACGACAAGGAAGTGCTGGTGGTGGTGGATCGCCTGGTGGCCGGACCGGGGAACCGCCAGCGGCTGCACGATTCGGTGGAGACGGCGTTCAGCAAAGGGCGCGGGCGCTGCGCGGTACTGTGGGAAGCGGCGCCGGCCGACGCGTCGGGGGCGGCCGCGGAGTATCGGGTGATTGACGCCCAGCGGTGGGAGTTGTGGCGGTGCAGCGATGCGTGGCGCTGCGAGGCGTGCGGCATCGACTATCCCCCGCTGGAGCCGCGCAGTCTGAGTTTCAACAGCCCGCTGGGTGCCTGCCCCGTCTGCGAAGGGTTCGGCAACATCCTGGACGTCGACATGGACCTGGTGGTACCGGACGCGAGCAAGAGTCTGCGGGACGGGGCGATCGCCCCCTGGAGCACGCCGGCGTATGCGCACGAGCTGAACGAGCTGCTGGCGCTGGCCGACGAGTACGGGATTCCGACCGACGTGCCGTTTCGCGAGCTCTCGGCCGCCCACGTGCAGCTCATTCGCGAGGGGGTGCCGGCACGGGACTTTGGCGGGCTCAACGGGTTCTTCGCGTGGCTCGAACGGCGCAAGTACAAGATGCACCTGCGCGTGTTTTTGAGTCGTTGGCGGAACTACAAGGTGTGTTCGGCGTGCCGCGGAGATCGGCTGCGGCCGGCAGCGCTGGCGGTGGAATTGGGCGGGCAGAACCTGGGGCAGGTTTCCCGCCTGGAGATCCGCGCCGCGCGGCGCTTCCTGCAGCAGCTGCCCCTCAATGCCTGGCAGCAGCGCGTGGCCCGCCTGATGCTCCAGCAGATCGACGCCCGGCTCGGGTACCTGGAGGCGGTGGGGCTCGACTACCTGACGCTGGACCGCACGCTCCGCACGCTCAGCGGCGGCGAAGCCCAGCGGGTGGCACTCACCTCCGCACTGGGGTCGAGTCTGGTCAATATGCTGTACGTGCTGGACGAACCGTCGGTCGGCCTGCACCCGAAGGACGTCGGGCGGTTGATTCACGCCATCCAGGACCTGCACCGGCGGCGCAACACCGTCGTGGTGGTGGAACACGAAAGCGCCCTGTTGCGGGCCGCTGACCGGCTGATCGAAATCGGTCCGGCGGCGGGCGAACGCGGCGGCGAGGTCGTGTTCCAGGGCACCCTTGCCGAGATGCAGGCCTCGCAGCGCAGCCTGACCGGTGAGTACCTGTTCGGGCGGCTGGGGGTCGCGCCACCCGGCCAGCGGCGCGGGACGAACCACGGCTGGATCCGCCTGCACGGCGCGCGCGGCAACAACCTGAAGAATATCACCGTGGCGTTTCCGCTGGGGGTGTTGTGCGTCGTCACGGGGGTGAGCGGCTCGGGCAAGAGCACGCTGGTGCAGGACACGCTCTACGGCGCCATCTGCCGCCGCAAGCGCAAGAACGGCGGGAAACCCTATCCCTACGACGAGCTGATCGGCGACGGGCAGATCGACGATGTCGTGCTGGTCGACCAGAGCCCGATCGGGCGCTCCCCGCGCTCCAATCCGGTGACGTACATCAAGGCGTTTGACGAAATCCGCGCCGTGTTCGCGTCGACCATTGAAGCGCGCACGCACAATTACGGCGCGGGGCACTTCAGCTTCAATGTGGAAGGAGGGCGTTGCACGGCCTGTGAAGGGGACGGCTACAAGGAAATCGACATGCAGTTCCTGGCCGACATCTACATGAAGTGCGAACAGTGCGATGGGAAACGGTATCGCAAGGAGATCCTGGACATCACGTATCGCGGGCGTAACATTGCAGACGTGCTGGAGATGACGGTGCGCGAGGCCTTCACGTTCTTCCGCGGACAGACGAAGGTGCAGGCGAAGCTGAAACGGCTGCTCGATGTCGGGCTGGAATACTTGCGGCTGGGCCAAGGGGCCAACACGCTTTCGACCGGCGAAGCACAGCGTCTGAAACTGGCCAGCTACATGTCCGGTGCCAAACGCAACCGCACGCTGTTCATCTTGGACGAACCGACCACGGGCCTGCACTTCTCCGA
>DAISIS010000260.1:0-7975 GCA_036821925.1 Pirellulaceae bacterium | reverse complement strand
ACTTGCAGGCCGGTGTCGTCGTACGACAACCGCGCCGTGGTCTGCGCGTCGGCAGGACGCTTCGAGCCGATGTGGACGAAGTTGCTGACAGCGATTCCCGGGCCGGCATCGGCCCGGCCGACGGCGACCAGCGGCCGGTGGCCGAACAGCTCGGACGCAGCGCACAACTGTTCGGCGGCCAGGTCCGGCTCCGTGCCGATGACCACACTGTCGAGCGCCACGTTGCCCGTGGCACCGGCGCGGCGCGCCGAACGGACACCGAAACACTCGCCCAACTCGCTTGCCTGCAGCACTGGGAATGACAGCCACTCCCACTGATTCACCTGCGCCGGCTGGACAGTCAGCAGGCACTGCAGGTTCCCGCCCTGCCACGTGACAACCTGCCACGCGTCATCCGCCGCGCCGCTCCAGACGCGGCAGGCGATGCTGAGCGGGCGGCTGGTTCGCGGCACGGGCAGGTCCGCGGCCATGACATGCTGCTCGGACCGGATGGCCTGGCCGCCCAGCGCCTGCGCGTCCGCCGTGACACTCCGCGCCGCGGGCGCGAAATCCTCAGCCTCCAACCGCCACGGGCCGGCCGGCGCATCGCGCGAGGGCAACTCCGGCGCCAGCGTCACCTGCACTCGATCCACTTCGAACACCGCGCCAGGCTGCACCTCCCGGGTGATGAAGTAGATACCCAGCGACGTGTCGGCGGCAACCAGCACCTTGGACAGGGAAACCTCCTGCCAGTGATCGGTCAGCGGCTGCGTGGCGGGCGCGTAGAGCCAGCCGTTGCGGGAGATCAGGCAGAGCCAGAGTTCGCCCTTACCGCGCACCTGCGCGGTGACCGTCGCCAGTCGGCCGCCCGTCAGGCCCGTCGCCGTCAAGGCCAGTCCCTCGAGCGCCTGCTGGCCAGGGAGCGCGCCGCGCAGGTACCAGTTCCCCGACGCGGCCTGGCCCGCACACCGCTCGATCTTCATGTCATCGGGCGCCTGATAGTACGAGTACGCGCCCCCCGCCCCCGTCTCGAAGTCCTCCAGATACTCCTGGGCCCGCGCACCGGTCACGACACTGATGAACACCAGAATGCAGCCTGCGGGCCTCATCGTCGCTCTCCTTGCTCGGAGGATACGCGGGCACGCTGCCGCAGCAGACGCAGGGGATGGTCCGTATAGATCCGATCGATCCCCCAGTCCAGGAAGCGCGCCATCGTGGCCTCGTCGTTGACGGTCCAGGCCCCGACCTGCAGGCCCGCGGCATGGATCTGGTCGATCGTTTCCTTGGTGACGACGCTGTAATGCAGCACCAGCGACTCGAAGCCGTGTTGCCTGGCGATGCGAATGTCTTCGCCCGGGTCCGACTCGCCGCGGTCCCAGAACACGGGGATGTCCGGTGCCAGCCGCTTCACCTCCGCCATGAACTGGAGATTGCCGTCGTTGAACCCGACCCATTTCTCCGCCCCCATCTTCTTGACGACGTCGATGGCGTCTGCGACGCAGTCCATTTTCGGCTGTATCGACACCCTGGTCTGACGCTGCGTCATCACCAGCCGCAACACATCGGCAAGCAGCGGGATGGTGTGCTTCGGCACCTCCTCCAGCGTCTTACTCTGCAGTCTGCGGAACTCTGCTGCCACATCGACCCTGAGGAGTTCTTCGTAGGTGGCGTCTACCACGACGAGATTCTGATCACCCACACGTTCTGTGGTGTCGTCGTGGATGACAACGATCTGGCCGTCTTTGCTGCGATACACGTCGAGTTCGATCCAGTCGGCACCGATCTCAATGCCGCTCTCGAACGCCGCAAGCGTGTTCTCCGGATGCTCCCCCGAGTTGCCGCGGTGAGCTGTGACGCCGTTGCGGAGAAAGGTATCTGGGGCCGGCTGGTCCGCCTGAATTCCCACGGTGAGACAGATCGCGGAGCAGACCAGCAGCGCCAGCTGGCAGCGGTTCTTTCCAGGCTTCATGATCGTGTGCTCGGGCCGCACGCTGATCGTCCGTCAGCTGGCCCGCCTCCAAGTGTGAGTAACTGGTATGCCTACCTGGCTGCAACGCGCTGGACGGCGCAGCCGGATCTGATGATACGCATGTCCGGTGACCACTGCAAACGAACAACCGCCCGGAGCAGCTGTCCGCACGATCGGGGGGCACTGCAGCGTGCATGCCACGAGCGGCCGCACGACGGCGGAAGGCCCCGTTGTTGTCTCGCACCCCTTGACTGACCCATAATGAGGACACGTCGGCACATCGCCTGCTCAGAGCTGCACGGCACGGAGTCAACAATCATGCTGCTGAACCTGATGTACTTCGGAATATCCCGGGACAGAACGTGCCTTCAACTCGTCCTCCTGTTTGCCGTCGTATCCGGTGTGGTCGACGTGCGGGCCGACGAGCCGCTCGAGCTGATGGCGCCTTGGACACCGGTCACGGCCCAGGCCGATGAGGCGGGGGTCGAGGTCGGCGTGTGGGGGCGCACGCACAGGTTCGCCAACGCCGCCTTGCCCACCTCGATCGTGACCGCGGGGGACGAGGTCCTGGCGGCGCCCGTGCGGCTGGTCGGCCAGGTCAGCGGCCGGCCGCTCGAATGGAAGCGCGGCGGCAGCCTGCTGTTGCGTGCCGATGCGGCGCACGCGATCGTCACCGGCTGGCAGGCGGGCGACGACCTGATCATCGACACCACTACGCGGATCGAGTTCGATGGTCTGATGCGTGTCGACCTGGTCGTGCTGCCACAGCACAAGACGACGCCAGAGCTCGAGCAGCTCTGGTTGGAGGTGCCGCTGCGGCGCGAGCGGACCAGCCTCTATCATTATTATCCCGGCAGCTGGGGCAGCGCGCGTAACAGCGGCCAGCTGCCGGAAACGGGCTTGACGCTCCCGTTCAAACCGTACATCTGGCTCGGGCGGGAAGACAGCGGGCTGGGCTGGTTTGCCGAGTCGGACGAACGCTGGCAACCGGGCGCCGCCGACCGCGCGGTCGAAGTCATTGTGCAGGACAGCGAGGTGCTGCTCCGCCTCCACCTCCTCGATGCAGCGCCCCGTCTGCCGGTCACGTTCACGTTCGGTTTCCAGGCGACGCCGGTGAAGCCCTGGCCGCAGGACTTCCACGAATGGCGGATCTGGCATGTGCCACAACTGGGCGTCGGCTCGACACTGCCGGTGCCACGCGAATGGTGGCTCTGCCACCGCGCGTTTCCCGACCGCAACCCGATCCCCACACTCGACCGCGCCGCGCAGCTCGGCGTCAAGACGGCCGTGTTCCACGAGGACTGGGCGCCGATTCAGAATTACCCCCGGACCGTGCCGGAGGCGGAGTTCCGCGGCATTGTGGACGCGTGCCACCAGCGCGGGATGAAGGTGCTGGTCTACCACGGCTACGAGATGTCACCGCTGGCGCCGGAGTGGGCAGAACTGTCCGACCAGGTCCTGGTTAAAAACACCGCGGGCCAGATCACCCCCGGCTGGTATCGCCATCCCGAACAGCGCGACTTCGTGGTGTGCTACAACAGCGTTTGGGCAGACCGGCTGGTGGATGGCATTGCACAGGCTCAACAGCGGTACGGATACGACGGCCTGTATCTGGACGGCACGATCGTGCCGTGGGCCTGCTGCAACGAGCGGCACGGGTGCGGCTACCGCACCGCCGACGGACGCCTGCGCCCCACCTATCCGATCTTTGCCGTACGCCGGTTGATGCGGCGTCTGTCTGGGATGTTCCACCCGCCAGACGGTCTGATCAGCGCGCATCAGAGCACCTGCTGCCTGACGCCGACACTGGCATTCGCTGATGCGTACTGGGACGGCGAACAGTTTGCCAGCGGTGAGCTGTCGGGCGATCCGCTGAAGAATCTGCCGCTGGACGCCTTTCGCGCTGAGTTCATGGGACACAATTTCGGCCTGCCGTGCGAGTTCCTGGCGTACGAACGACCGCCCCAGTGGACTTACGATCACGCGCTGGCATTTTCGATGCTCCACGGCGTGCGGGTCCGCCCCTGCGGCCTGGAGGCGCTGGAAAAAATGGCCCCGATCTGGGACGCGATGACCCGCTTCGAGGTCGGCACGGCCGCGTGGCACCCGTATTGGGAACCCCAGCCACTGGCCACGGCACAGCCCGAGTCGGTGCGTGTGAGCTGCTACACGCACCCGGCAGCAGACGGTCAGACCGGCCGCCTGCTGCTGGTCGTCTCCAACCTGTCGGCCGAACAGCCGGCCACCGCGCAAGTCGCCCTGGATCTCGGCCGCCTCGCCGCGACGGCCAAGACGGCGCGCGATGCCCTGAGCGGCGAGGAGCTGCCTTGTGCCGACGGCCAGCTGACGGTGCCGCTAGAGCCCATGCGCATGCGTCTGGTGTCGGTGGAATAGCGGTGAATTCGAAGCCACTCACCAGGAATCAACCAGCAACCGCCCCGTACCACTCGGAGGACCTGCCATGCGAGCCGCCCTGCTGTGTTCCGCTGCTGCGATGTGTGTTGTCACCACGCTCTGGGCCGAGGAGGTTCGCGCCACCGGCACACCTGCCGTGACAGTCGTTTCAGGTGGCGAACCTGCTCAGGATTTTCGTCAATGCCGCCGCATGTTGGTAGGACCGGGTGTGAACCAACCTGAGCCCTATCCCGGTTATCGAGGCTTTGTCGGTTGGCAGTCGCCGATCGTGCTGAAGGACGGGACGATGCTCGTCGGGTTTTCGTCCGGCTATTGGCACGCCTCCCCACCCACCGCGTATTTTGCCGAGAACCCGGCGGCCATGGACGAGTGGCAGAAGATCGGCATGCCGACCGACGTGGACGCTCCGCGCGGCGGTCGCGCGGAGATCATCCGCTCCACCGATGGCGGTCAGACATGGTCACGACCGGCAGTGCTGCTGGACACGCCGTGGGACGACCGCGCCCCCAATTTCTGTCAGCTGCCCAACGGTACGATTCTCTGCAGCCTCTTCACCTACCCGGGTCCTGCGGGCTCCGATCTCACGCGTGATCCGGCGAAGACCACGCTCACGGGCATCATCCGTTCGCTGGACAACGGTATGACCTGGGAGCAAGAGCCGAAACGTCTTCCCGTTCCTTTCATCTTCGACGCCACTGATGGACCGATCATCACGTTGCAGGACGGTTCGGCGCTGATTTGTGTATACGGCAGGACCGTCGAGGCGCAACACGATATGGTTGCGTTCTGCCGGTCGACTGACAACGGCGACACGTGGGAGTTCCTGTCGACCGTATCGACGGATCATGAGATGTCGGAAACCGCGGTGGCCCAGCTCCCGGACGGTCGTCTGGTGCTCATCGCGCGCCCGGAAGGGGACATTGCCTGGTCGAGCGACGGTGGCCGTACGTGGACCAAGCCCGTGCCGTTTGGCGTCCGCCTGTTCGAGCCACGACTGATCGCACTGCGAGACGGCACGCTGCTGTGCCTTCACGGATCGTATGGTGCCGGCGGTTTCCGCGCGATGCTGAGCACCGATGGCGGCTTGACCTGGCTGTGTCCGAATGAGAAATGGGGATTCCCGGTGGACCCATCGGTGTACGGCTACGGCCAGGCCGTGGAGCTGGCGGATGGCACGGTCTGGGCTGCGTACATTCACACCGGCGGGCACGCCACGGAAGACGCGCAGACCGAGGCCCTCTGGTCCATCCGGCTCCGCGTGCGACCTGACCACAGTGGCATTGACCTGCTGCCAGCGCCGGGTGCGGTTGCCAAGGTCGGGATTCAGCTCGGCCCGCAGCCAGATGAACTCGAGCAATTTGCAGCGGGCGAACTTGCGCGGTACGTGGGCCGGCTGTTTCATGCCGAGGTGGTGCGCGATGCCGACCACGTGGCAGCGGCGGATGCGCTGCTATTGGTCAGCACGCCCGCCACGAACCCTGCCGTGGCGCAGGCACTCGGCAACGAGAAATGGCCGCCGGTCAGCGATCAGGAAATCGTCTTGAAGCGCGCCACTCTGGCGGGCAAGCCGGCGCTGCTGATCGGAGGCGGCAGTCCTGCCGCAACGCTCTGGGCAGTGTATGAACTCGTCGAACGCTGGGGCGTGCGTTATCTGTTGAGCGGGGATGTGCTTCCGGAGAGGCGGCAGGAGTTCTGCCTGCCGGACAACGACCAGGTGCTGGAGCCCAGGTTTCGCGCCCGGTGGTTCAAGACGATGGGCGACTTTGCGATGGGCATGGAAGGATGGGGCATGGCCGACTACCGCCCCTTTCTCGACCAGCTGGCCAAGTTGAAGTTCAACCGCATTCGAGTCGGCAGCAGCCCCTCGCAGCCATTTCTCGAATTGCAGATCCAGGGCATCCAGCAGCAAACGGCGGTCCTCTGGTATGGCTATCACTATCCGCTCACCGATGACATGCCCGGCCGAAAACTGTTCGGCACCGGAGACGTGGGGGAATTCTGGAATCCCGATCTGCCGGGACCGCAGGCTGCAAGCGCCGACATTCTGGCGGCGGGCAAGCGCCACTGTCACGAGCTGATCGCCTATGCCCGCAGCCGCGGCATCGACGCATCGTTTGTCGGATCGATCACGGATTTCCCCAAGGAATTCGGCCCGCTGGTCCCCGAGTCGCAAGGCGTGAATCAACTCGGCCAGCTCACGGTCGGCCCCGGCTCGTCCGTGCGGCCGGACAACGCGGCCTTGGCAGAACTCTCAGGGGCCGTGATTCGGACCATCATCGACACGTACCCTGAGGCGGAATCGTACGGATTCCCGCTGGGCACGGAATGGAATGGCTGGGTGGACGCGTATGAGTGGGCGTGGCAACAGCTTGACCGGCAGTACTCTGTGGGCCAGGTGACGTCGCTGGACGAGATGTTGGGCAAGGCGGGCCAGCGTTCGTATCACGACGGGAGCGAGCACTGCGTCCGGGAACTCAAAGGGGGCATCGCCGGTTTGTACTTCCTGGCGCGGTTGTGGTCGAGTCCCGATGTACTGCCGCAGAGTCGGAGGCCGGCGGCGCCGCTCGTTGTGTACGAGCCGGCGGAGGAACTGTTCCCCATCCTGCCGCGCGTCTTGCCACCAGACTCTGAACTGGTGATTGTGCTGGACTATAATCCAACGCGCGTGTTGCGCAAACGGAGTGTATTGGCTACGGTTCCCACTGAGAAGCTGTTCACGACGCTGGTCCTGACGTTGCATGACGACAGCGTCGGATTACTGCCGCTGCTGACCACCAGCGCGCTCCATCAGCTCGTATCCGACATGCGCCAGCATGGCCTGCAGGGCTTCTGCACGCGGCAGTGGCTGATCAGCGATCACGATCCGTCCGTGACGTATCTGAGCAAAGCCGCCTGGGACCAAAACGTGACACCCCAGGCGGTGTGCGAGGACCAGATTCGAACCGTGTGCGGCGAAGCGGCCGTGGCGCCCATGCTGGAAGCGTTTCGCGAGATCGAGTCTGTCACGGCAGCCTTGGAGGACCATGGCATGGGCCTCACGTTTCCCACGCCGGGGATGATGATGCAGCACTGGTCGCCGGAACCGCTGACGAAGGCGCGGCCGGAGGATCGCGCCGGCTACCAACGCGCGTTGGACGCAGTCCGTCGTGTCCCGCTCCCCGCACGCGCCGAAGGGCAGGCCTACATCAAGTACTGGATCGGCAGACTGGAGTTCGCCGTGAAGTACCTCGATGCGATCGCAGCGGTGAAGGACGCGGCGATCGCGGAGCAAGCAGCGAACGACGCCAAAGCCAAAGGCGACCTGCAGGAATATCGGAAGCAATTGACAGAAGCTGTGCGTCTGGCAGATGTCGCTCACGCAACGACGGTCGAATCGATTGAGTCCTTTGCTGCCGTGGCCCAGAACCGCGCTGACCTGGGCGCTATCGCCGTGTTGGCCGAATATGCGTACCGGCCGTTGAAAAGCAAGGCCGCCGAACTGCGTGCCCTGCTCAATCAATTGCCCCTGCCCGGCCTTCCTCGTAGGGTGTGACCAGCTTGCCGCGGGAACGTATGTTCGATCGCGCAACTCTCCGGCGAGCGCCGTCACACCATGCACCTGTTGTGGGCAGC
>DAISIS010000259.1:0-7987 GCA_036821925.1 Pirellulaceae bacterium | reverse complement strand
TGGCAGAAGCCACCTTAACGTGCGTACGGTGATGCTCATGGCCCCACGATGCGTGTTCGCGGTCCAACTCGAGGCGGGGCGAATGGTAGGCAAAGCGTCCCGATCTCGCAAGACGAACCTGCGGTGCTAGCAGCGGCCGGGGCGGTGACGTGGCCTGTGCGCTGCTCAGGCACCCGCGCGGTGTGGCGCCAGGTGCTGGTCCATGCGCAACAGGAGGTGTTCGAGCGCCAGGCGGGCCATCTCGGGCGAGGAGTGGCTGCCTTTGAGCGCCAGATCGGTCTCCAGCAGCCAGCGATGCATCTGCGCAGCGCGCGCGCGGCCGAGTTGCTTGAGATGCCGCTCGGCGCGACTCAACGCGTCGGCTGGCCACTGCGACACCCCCGCCTGCTTGAGCGCGTCGGCCAGCGGCAGGCGTTTGCCGTGGCGCTCCGCGCGCTGAAAGACCCGCGTGGCTGCGGCGAAGCGGCGGAGCGACCATGAGATCGGGCCGAACAGCGCGGGCGGCTGCTCGCCGGACTGCAGCAGGCGGTCGAGCTGCCGGAGGGCTTCGGGCCCGTTGCCCGACAAGGCGGCGTCAATCACTTCCCAGGCCGTCTTGGCCCGCCACCCGCCGCCCGCTTCCCGCACCAGCTTCTCGGTGATTCTGTTGTGCGCGCCCGCGTAGAGCACCAGGCGGCCGATCTCCTGGTCCAGTAGACCGAATTCCGGACCCAGCATGTCGATCAGCAGGGCGGCCGCGTTCTTGGCCAGGTGGGCGGCATGCTGCCGCTCGGCCCACTGCACCAGCCAGCTGATGATCCGTGCCTGGTCGACGACCTTGTGCGCGCCGCGCGAGATGGTCGGCGCGCGGCATTCGACCTGCAGTCCGTGTTTGTCGACCAGCTTGTACAACCGGGTGTTGGAAGCCCACTTGGTGACGTCCAGCACCAGCAGGCTCCGCTTCTGCGGATGCGCCGCGTAGTCTTCCAGACGACCGCGGTTCGTCTGCACGAAGTCGTCCGCGTCCCGCACCACGACCAGCTGCAGACCGCCCGGGTGGAACAGCGACACCGTGGCGAGCTCATCGGCCACGTCGCGCCACGCGGCGGAGGTTCCATCGTACTGCGCGGCCAGGCTGTCATCGTCCGGCAGCGCCATGGTGCGCAGCTGTTTAAGCGCCAGCTGCTTGAGAAACGGCTCGTCGCCAAACACGACCGCCACCGGTGCGAGCGCCGGTGGCTGGTCCAGGAATTCAAAGACGTGTACGGTGTGGCCCATAGCAGAACTGAGCTCTCCAGGCAGCACTGACCGAGCCAGTGTCGAACCATTCTTCCAGCCAAGTCCGGCCCAGGCCCGTCTTCCGGTCCAGGCCCGGGTGCCGCAGGCGGTGCCCGCGGCACCGGCAGGGATCACGTGGCCGTCGGTTCCGCCGCGGCGGCCGTGCCGGCCAGCTGGGCCCGCTTGCGCGTCCGGTAGTCCTTCGACAGCCTGTAGATCAGCACGTAGAAGAGGGGGGCGAAGAGCGTCACCAGGAACGTCGACGTCACCACGCCTCCCACCACGCCGATGCCGATCGCATTCTGGGCGCCCGCCCCGGCCCCGCTGGCCAGCGCCAACGGGAGCACGCCGAAGCCGAACGCCAGCGACGTCATCACAATCGGGCGCAGACGCAACTTGGCCGCCTCCAGCGTCGCCTCGATCAATTCCATCCCTTCTTCCACGCGCCGCTTCGCGAACTGCACGATCAAGATCGCATTTTTGGTGGTCAACCCCAAGGTCGTCAAGAGTCCGATCTGGAAGTAGACGTCGTTCGGCAGGCCCAGCATGCTCATCGCGATCACGCCGCCGATCGCTCCCAGCGGCAAGGACAGCAGAATCGAGATGGGGACCGGCCAGCTCTCATACAGGGCGGCCAGGCAGAGGAAGATCACCAGGACCGAGAAGGCGTAGAGCATGCCTGCCTGGGAACTCGCCATCCGTTCCTGGTACGAGACGCCGGTCCAGTCGTAGCCAATCCCCTGCGGCAGCTGCGACGCAAGTTCCTCCATCGCCTGCATGGCCTCGCCCGAACTGCGCCCCGGTGCTGCCTCACCCTGGATGTTCATCGACGGGAACGCGTTGTACCGCTCCAGCTTCGGCGCACCGGTCGTCCAGTACCCGGTGGCAAAGGAGGTGAACGGCACCATCTTGGCGGCCGTGTTGCGGACGTAGAGTCTCTCGATGTCCTTGGGGAGCATCCGGAACGGCGCGTCGGCCTGCACATAGACCCGTTTGACACGTCCCCCCTGGATGAAGTCGTTGACGTAGGCACTGCCGAACGCGGCGGATACCGTCTCGTGAATGGCCGTAATGGGCACCCCCAGCGCGCCGGCCTTTTCCCAGTCGACGTCGAGCCGGTATTCGGGCACGTCCTCCATGCCGTTGGGCCGGACCCGCACCAGCCGCGGATCCTGGGCGGCCATCTGAAGCAGTTGATTGCGGGCGTTCATCAGCGCGTCGTGTCCCAGTCCGCCCCGGTCCTGCAGCTGGAAGTCGAACCCCTTGGCCATCCCCAGTTCCACGACGGCTGGGGGAGCGAAGGCGTAGACCATCGCGTCGCGGTACTGCGCAAACTCACCCATGGCCCTGGCCACCACCTGGTTCACCTTGAGTTCGGGCCGCTCGCGCAGCTCCCAGTCCCGGAGCTTGACGAACGCCATGCCCATGTTCTGCCCGCTCCCCGCCCAGCTGAAGCCGGCGATCACCATGCACGATTCCACCGCGTCCGATTGCTGGGTGAGGAAATGATCACGGACCCGCGCCATGACCGCCTCCGTCATGTCCAGCGTCGCGTTGGCTGGCAGCATGCACTGGATCATCACGATCCCCTGGTCCTCGTCCGGCAGGTAGGCCGTGGGCATCCGGCGGAACAGGACCACGAAGCCCGCCACGATCAGCCCGAAGATGACCAGATAGCGAAGCATGTGCCGCAGCGACCGGGCCACCTGTCCCAAGTACCGGTCGCGCGCCCAGAAGAACACGCGATCGAACCAGCGGAAGAACGGCCGCAGAAACCACACGCCCCCCTCCGCCGCTTCATGCCCCTTGGGGATCGGCTTGAGCAGCGACGCACACAAGACCGGTGTCAGGATCAACGCCACCAGCACCGACAGCAGCATGGAGGCGATGATCGTCACGGAAAACTGGCGATAGATGACGCCGGTCGAGCCGCCCATGAAGGCCATCGGGCCGAAGACGGCTGACAGCACCAGGCCGATGCCGATCAATGCGCTGGTGATCTGGTCCATGGACTTCCGAGTGGCTTCCCGCGGCGGAATCCCCTCCTCGCTCATGATCCGCTCGACGTTCTCCACCACCACGATGGCGTCGTCCACCAGTAGGCCGATGGCCAACACCATGGCGAACATAGTCAACATGTTAATGGAGAAGCCGAACAAGCCGAGCACGGCAAACGTGCCCAGCACCACCACCGGAACCGCAATGGTCGGAATCAACGTGGCTCGCATGTTCCCCATGAACAGGTACATGACCAGAAAGACCAGCAGGATGGCCTCGAACAGGGTCCGCACCACGTCGGCGATTGCGACCTCCACGAAGGGGGTGGTCTCAAAGGGATACACGACCTGCATGCCCGGTGGGAAGTAGCGCGCCAGCTCGTCCATCTTGGCCTTGACCGCATCGGCCGTGGCCAACGCATTGGCGCCCGGCGCCTGGCGGACCGCCAGGCCGGCCGAGGGGAAGGCATTGTAGGTGTTCTCGGAATCGTAGCGTTCCGTCCCCAGTTCGGTCCGCGCGACATCCTGGACCCGCACGATCGACCCGTCGGGATTGGTCCGCACCGGTATGTTGCCGAACTCCTCGGGAGTCTTCAGCAGGTTCTGCACGATGATCGACGCGTTGAGACGCTGCCCTGCCACCGCCGGCGTGCCGCCAAACTGACCGGCCGAGATCTCCACGTTGTAGGCGCGCAGCGCCGCCATCACATCGGCCACCGTCAGGCCGAAGTCCGTGAGCTTGTCCATGTTGAGCCAGATCCGCATGGCGTACTGGCCGCCAAACGCCTCTACCTCGCCGACCCCGGGCACGCGCGCGAGCACCTTTTCGATGTTGGAGGCGGCGTAGTCCCGCAAGTCGTAACCGTCCAGGCTCCCGTCCTCCGAGACGAGCCCGACGATCATCAGGTAGTTGCGCGTGGACTTGCTCACCTTGACCCCCTGCCGCTGGATGACCTCCGGCAGGCTGGCCATCGCCAGCTGCAGTTTGTTCTGCACCTGGGACCAGGCCAGGTCCGGATCGGTGCCTGGGGTGAAGGTCAGCTCGATGCGGGACTGCCCCGACGAGCTGCTCTGGGCCGACATGTAGAGCAGATTGTCGTAGCCGGTCATCTTCTGTTCGATGATCTGCGTCACGCTGTCTTCGACCGTCTGGGCCGACGCGCCGGGATAGAACGATTCGATGGCGATCGACGGCGGAGCGATCGGGGGGTACTGCGAAATCGGCAGGTTGTAGATCGCCAAACCACCCGCCAACATCAAGATGATGGCGATCACCCAGGCAAAGACCGGACGGTCCAGGAAGAATCTCGATAACACCAATTGCCTCCGTCAGTTTGTTTTCTGGGCCGGCGTCTTCGCCATCTCAGCAGCTGCCACCTTCGTCCGCTCGGCGACGAACGGGACGACCTTGACCGCCGCGCCGGGGCGCGCCTTCTGCGCACCCTCGAGAATCACCTGCTCGCCCGTGGCCAGGCCCGACGTGACGAGCCACTGGTCACCGACCGCGCGCTCCGTCGTGATCGATCGTTGCTGCACCTTGTTTTCGGCATCCACGATCAGCGTGATGGGGTTGCCCCGGGGATCGCGCGTCACCGCCTGCTGCGGAATCAGGATCGCCTGCTCGTCCACCCCCTCTTCGATGACCGCGCGGATGAACATGCCGGGCAGCAGTTCCCGCGTGGGATTGGAGACGACGATTCGCAGGATGACGGAACCGGTCGTCGGATCCACCGTCACGTCACGGAATTTGAGCGTCCCTTCCAGAGGGGACAGGGTGCCGTCTTCGAGGATCAGTTTGACCTGGTTCGCGCTGTCCTCGCTCGCGTGCAGGCCATGCTCCAGACGGCGCTTCAGACGCAGGACGTCGATGGTCGATTGCGGCACATCCACGTAGATCGGGTCGAGCTCCTGGATGGTGGACAGCGGGACCGGCTGGT
The DNA here is from genome assembly GCA_036821925.1 of Pirellulaceae bacterium. Taxonomy (GTDB): domain Bacteria; phylum Planctomycetota; class Planctomycetia; order Pirellulales; family Pirellulaceae; genus JAAYDI01. The sequence goes on along the minus strand of DAISIS010000259.1, from coordinate 2,796 downwards.
AGGCCGTCACGATCGCCCCTTCCGTCACCTCGGACCGGCCCACCCGGCCGGAGATCGGGGCCGTGATCTTGGTGTAGCTCAGGTTGATCTCGGTGACCTTCAGCGCCGCCTCCGCCTGCTTGATGTTTGCTTCGGCGGCCGCCAGCGCCTCCTTGTCGCTGTCCACCTGCGCCTTGGCCACCCGCACCGCTGCCTCGGCCACCTCGACATCCGTCGCGGCCTGGTCGCGCTGGATTTCCGCGACGGCGCTCGATTTAAACAACTCGTCATAGCGGCGGCGATTCGTCTCGGCCAGCTTCAGCACCGCCTCGTTCCGATTGACCGTGGCCTCGGTCGCCACCAGCGCGGCACGCGCCCGGTCAGCCGCCTTCCGCGCGGCTTCCAGACTCGCCAACGCGTTGTCATGGGCCGCTTGAAACGGAGCCGGATCGATCTCGTAGAGCACCTGCCCCGCCTCGACGTCCGACCCTTCGGTGAAGAGCCGCTTGAGGATCAGGCCGTTGACCTGCGGCCGGATCTCCGCCACCAGGTAGGCCGACGTGCGGCCGGGCAACTCGGTGGTCAACACCAGGCGCTGCGGCTGGACGGTCAAGACCGCCACTTCCGGGACTGCCGGCGGCGGCGCAGCGGCCTGCTCGCGGCAACCCGTCACATACAGGCTCGCCAGCAACGCGGCCGCAATCAGTGGACTGCGCGTCTGCAGATTCATTACCAGTACTCCCCATGCTCGAAACTGTCGGGCCGCCCCATCACGCCATCCCGTATCACGACGGCCCGTCGTCGAGGCGTAGCTTGATTCTTCCCAGAAACTCCCGCTTCATCTTCGCGATCCGCACCGCCAGGGCCTCAGTCGGCTCGTTACGCGACCAATACGCGACGAAGGCGTTGATGATCCCCTCCAGACAGAGGGCCAGGTACAGCGGATCCCCGCGATCGAAAATGCCCTGCGCTATCCCACGCTCGAACAGATCCCGGACCGCCTCAAGGTACCCGTCGTAGATCCGCGCCACGTGCCGCGGGATCGCCCGCGCCGGATTCACCCGGCTGCCCAGCGACGTCTCGAAGAAGACACGCAGGAACTTGCGATGTTCGTCGGAATGAGTCAGCCGCAACTCGATCAACGCTGCGATCGCCTCCCCCGGATCCTCCAGACTCAGCACCCGCGCTGCAAACTGCTCCATGAACTCCCGAAACAGGTTCTCGGCCGCCTGGGTGTACAGGTCCTCCTTGCCCTTGAAGAACTTGTAGATCGTCCCCACCGCAAACTCGGCCTCTTTCGCGATCTCCTCGACCGCCGCCCCCTGATACCCTTTGAGCGCAAAGATCCGCTCCGCCGCGATCAGGATCTCCTGGCGGTGCCGCTCTCGCTCCCGGTCCTTCCGGGACAACTGCTCGGCGTCGTCACGCGGCATGCTCGGTCTCATCGCGCAGCACAGGACCCTGACTGCCTTTGTGGTGAATGTTAATTCACTTTTTGGTATCGACATGTTGCAGAATGAATCTCCTTATATATCGTGCGCCTCGCCGCAGGTCAAGTGGCAAGTCGCGCGAAGTAGGCAGAAAATGAGAGGTGGATGCCGCTGCGAGGTCTGGATACGATCGCCATGTCGGGGGGTGGCATGGGGCGCAGCGACGAGCTGCGATCTGGTATGATCAGTCGACGGTTACGGCTGCAGCCGGGCGGGGCTGGCACGGGCGGCACTCCGGTGGGCGGCAGCGGGTAGGGGCCACGACGGGATGGCAGCACATGGGGAGGGGAAGGAGCTGACACATGATCATCGACCGACTGGAACATGCGCGCATGTATCGTGCGCTGGGGGTGGACATCGCGCGGGCGCTGGACTTTCTGCAGCAAACCGATTTACGGGGGCTGCCCGAGGGGCGTCACGAGCTCAACGGCGATCGGCTGTTTGCCATGGTGCAGCGGTATCGGCCGCGGCCGGTGGCGGAAGCGGTCTGGGAGGCGCACCGCAACTATGTGGACGTACAGTACATCGTTGCCGGGAGCGAGCGGATGGGGTACACGTATCTGCGCAGCAGCCTGGCGGTGCGGCAACCGTACGACGCCGAGAAGGACTATGCGCTCTACGATGCCCAGGGGGATCTGTTGGAGGTGCCGGCCGGGAGTTTCGTCATCTTCGCGCCGCACGACGTGCACGCGCCCGGTCTGACGACCGAACCGGCGGAGGCGGCTGGGCAGGTCTGCAAAGTGGTGGTGAAGTGCCGCGCCCATGACTGATTCAAGACGAGGAGGATCCGCGATGAAGCCTACGCGACGCTGCTTTCTGACGACCGGGCTGGCCACGGTCGGTGCCCTGGCGGTGCCGGATGCGGCCGGGTCGAGCGACCCGGCGATCGAGTGTCTGGATTACGGCCGCTCGTTCATCTGCAATACGGCCCCGGCCAACGCCGTGCGGTTCTGGGTTGAGAGCCGCACGATACTCTACGACGACACCGCGGGGACGCAGCTGGTGATCTATCAGTGCGGGTCGTGCAAGAGCGAGCACACGTTTGCGCCGGATCACCTGCTGCACGAAGACAACTACGACTTCATGCCGATCTATGGCGGCGAGGACATACTGGTACTCCGCCGGCATGCGGACGTCCGCGATCGCTATCGGGAGGTGCGCAAGGTGACCGAGCTGTGGGGCGAGCCGATCATGCGTCTGCACTACGGCCAGTCAGTGACGGAACTGACGACGTTCGAGCAGATCCGGGACGTCACGGCCACCGACACGCCGCTGGCCGGCCAGACGGAACTGACGGACGAGCACACGGGTCTGCGGTGCGTGGTGG
>DAISIS010000258.1:0-8006 GCA_036821925.1 Pirellulaceae bacterium | reverse complement strand
CTCTTGGTTGCGTGGGCCATGGCGCCGCCCAGGGCGTCGTGCGGCACTTCGCCTCGCAGGCCGCTTCGCAACCGCAAGCGGGCTCGGCGCCGCAAGCGGGCTCAGCACCACAAGCGGGCTCGGCGCCACAGCACGGATCAGCGCAGCTGACTTCGCAGCAGCTGTTGCACTTCGCCTTGTCACGCACGCGGCGGAGCAGATTCAACAGCGGGTGACGGCGGCACTTCTTGCAGCCACTCACGTCGCAGGCCGCTTCGCAGCCGCAAGCGGGCTCGGCGCCACACGCCGGCTCTGCGCCACAGGCGGGCTCTGCGCCACAGGCGGGCTCTGCACCGCAAGCGGGCTCTGCACCACAGCACGGATCAGCGCAGTTGGCGTCGCCGCAGCTGCTGCAGGCGATGCGGGCTTTGCAGTTGCGGAGCAGGTCCAGCAACGGTGTTTTGCGGCATTTGACTTGGCAGGGCACGCATTGCACATCGCATCCAGTATCGCAGCCGCAGCTGGGGCCTGGATCCGCACACGTTGTCTCACAACAGGTCGCTTTGTCACAGCAGCCGTTGTACCTCGTTCCGAGCATTCGGTCGAGCAAATCCATTCCGAAGCTCTGGGTGCTGAGGCAGAAGCCGAGCACCAACGATCCAACTAAAATGTTCCACTTCATCGAGCCACGTCTCCTTTACGATGGAACTTTCGAACTGGCGCATTTCCCGGGTCGGCCTGCGCACTTGAGCTTGTCGGCGTACTGAGTCACTCGCCGGAAAACTCAAACCGTCAGTGAATTCTCCGTCATGGAGATTTATCGATCGGGGTGTGCCTTGTTTGGGGTGGGCTACGCGGGGGTAGGTGGTGGGTTACACCGCGAACCACGCAGTGCTTACGCCAGAACCGATCGCGCCATTACTGGACCCGATCAGTCCGCTCCGGTTGGCCTGACGCCTCGCTACGTGCCGCTCACAGAGAGGCACTCGCGTCAAGTGACATGTACCGTATCGGTCCGGTTGGCGCGCGGCCTTGAGCGCTCGGAAACAATTTTCTGCAAGTGGTTTAGATCAACTGTTGCGTAAGAATTACGGCCTAGCGGAACTGGTCAAACCTTGCGGCGCATCCCCCCCGGTCGCCGTGGTACGGGCCGTGCCGCGCTGCTATAGTTGAGGCGCGAAAGTCGCAGTGCCCCAGGTCGATCCTCGCGAAGAGTACTGCCCATGAAATGCCTGCCCACCATCTGCCTCCCTGCTGTGGTTCTGGCCTGCACCCTGGCGGCGGCCGCCGCTGACTGGCCGCAGTGGGGCGGTTCGTCCCAGCGCAACAACACGCCTGACGCGAGAAATATCCCGACCGAGTGGGAGGTCGGCGATTTCGACCGGAAGACGGGGCAGTGGATTCCGGACCAGGCGCGGAATGTCAAATGGGTTGCGCGACTGGGAAGCCAGACCTACGGGAACCCGGTGGTATCCGGCGGCCGCGTCTGGGCGGGCACCAACAACGGCGCCGGGTACCTGAAACGGCATCCCGCCACGGTGGATCTCGGTTGCCTCCTCTGTTTCCAGGAATCGGATGGCGCGTTCTTGTGGCAGAGCTCCAGCGAGAAGCTGCCGACCGGCAGCGTCCACGACTGGCCGCTCCAGGGAATCTGCTGCGCGCCGCTGGTCGAGGGGGACCGGCTGTGGTACGTGACCAGCCGCGGCGAAGTGGTGTGCCTCGACGCGGAGGGATTCTATGACGGCCAGGATGACGGCCCGGCCCAGCGGGATCGCGGCCGGCTGTTCGATCTCCGCCCACCCCGGGGCACGCGGCCCGACGAGCTCGCGCCCGCGCTGGCCGGGCTGCGGGCCGGAACGCTGACGCCGGAGGTGCGGGATCGGTTCGCCGCGGCCGGCATGGAACTCCCCGCGGCGGTCACGGTCCAGGCTCTGGCCGGTGGTGCCCAGTGGACCGTGCACGCCGATGTGGCGGGCGTCGCGCGCGAGTTTGTCGTCGAGTGGGTGGAGGGGGCGGTGGCGGCCGACAACAGGCTCTCGGTCTACCAGATCATCCTGCCGGCCGACGTGCAGGAGGCCGACCTGATCTGGAAGTTGGACATGATGAACGAACTCGGCGTCTCGCAGCACAACATGTGCAGCTGCTCGGTCACCGCCCTCGGCGAGGTGCTGTTCGTGAACACGTCCAACGGCGTCGACGAAGCTGACAAGGACGTGGTGGCGCCCGAGGCTCCCAGCTTCCTGGCGCTGGACAAACACACCGGCGCGATCCTGTGGACCGACAACTCGCCGGGCGCCAACATCCTGCATGGCCAGTGGTCGTCGCCGGCGGCCAGCGTGCTGGGCGACGTGCCGCAGGTCATCTTTGCGGGCGGCGACGGCTGGGTCTACAGTTTTCGCGCCGACGGCGGCCGGGAGGGCCATCCCGAGCTGCTGTGGAAGTTCGACGCAAACCCCAAGGAATCCAAGTGGGTGCAGGGAGGGCGCGGGACCCGCAACAACATCATCGCGACCCCCGTCGTGTATGACGGCCTGGTCTACGTGTCGGTCGGTGAGGATCCGGAGGCGGGCGACGGCACCGGCCACCTCTGGTGCATCGATCCGTCCCGGCGCGGCGATGTCAGTCCGACCTTGGCCGTCAGCGCCGCCGATCATTCGCAGATCCTCCCTCCGCGCCGCATCCAGGCTGTGATACCGGAACAGGGGGAGGTCGCCATTGCGAACCCCAACTCGGCCGCCGTGTGGGAATACTCCCAGGCGGATCACAACGGCGACGGTGACATCGAATTCGAAGAGGAGATGCACCGCTGCTGCGGGACCCTGGCCATCCAGGACAACCTGCTGTTGGTCGCCGACTTCGCCGGCTTGCTGCATTGCCTCGATGCCAAGAGCGGCCAGGTGCACTGGACCCATGACCTGATGTCCCACGCGTGGGGCTCGCCGCTGATCGTCGACAACCATGTGTACGTGGGTGATGAAGACGGCGATATCTGCGTCTTCCAGCTGACGACCGAGAAGCACGATCCGGTGTCGGAGATCAACATGGGCGCAGCGGTCTACACCACACCGATTGTGGCCAACGATGTGCTGTACATCGCCACGCGCACGCACCTGTTCGCGATCCAGGCCCCGGCCCCTTAGTGGGCCGGTGACGCGCCGCGTCAGCGCGCTGCGGGTGCGGGGGACCCGGACCGGTCGGCTTCGGCGGCGTCCGCTCCGGCGGCCCCCGCCGCACCGGGCGTCTCCGCCAGGGGCGGTTCCTGGTCGGGCGCGGCGGGGTCGGGCGCGGCGGGCGGCAGGAACTGCAGCCCCGCGATGACGGCGAAGGCGTCGCCGTTATACACGTCCAGCTTCCCCACATAAACATCCAGCGTCACCGTGTAGAGACGCCCTTGGCGCAGCGTCACGAGCACGCCCCGTTCACCGGCGTACTTGCGCGGCCCCACGCGGAACTCCAGGTTCTGCGTGTACCGCAGGCACGGTACGTCCCCAATCCTCAGCATCAGGATGCGTCCCGCGGTGGCGCCCCGCGTCGCGTCATCGAGCGTGGCCGGGAACAGCGCGAGAAACTCCGGAAGATTCTCCCGCGTGACATCCCGCAGCTGCCGGAACGGCGCATCGCGCGCGTCAATCCGGATGCGCGGCAGCGGACTCTGGCCCGTCCGGTCCAATACGAACTGGGCCAGGTGCTGCTTGTCGCGCGGGGCGACGAACCAGTCGATGGGCGGGGCAGCCCGCAGTCGCCCCGCATCCAGGTCGGCCGACAGGTAGGCGGCCAGCGCCGGGAGCTCGTCGACCGCGTAAGCGTAGATCTCGGACGGCGCGGGTGCGGACGGCGCTGGCGGGACCGCCGGAGCACGACCCTGGCGGCCAATGCGGATCGTCAGGTACAGGAACAGGACGATCAGGCACACCAGGGCGATCGCCAGACACGCGGGCAAGAGCAGCTGCCGCGGCCCGGCGCGTCCGGCGCTGGCGGATGTCGTGTCGTGTGTCATCAATCGGTCCTCAGCGAATACTGGGGACTGTCAGCCGGGGCGAAGCCCGGCGACGCATCGCGAGACCGGAGCCCGGTCAGCTGTCCAGCGTCTCTTTGACTTTCTGGACGAAGTGCGGCGTCTTGCCCGACTGGCTCAGGGCTTCCGCCTTCTTGTCCGCTTCTTTCTTCTGGTTGAATTCAAACGTGGCCACTCGTTTGAGCGACTGATTGAACACACCCCAGTAGACCTTTTTACGCAGGTCGGCAGGTTCCTTGGCTCGACTCGGGCGTTTGGCGGCCTTCTTGGGCGCCACCTTCTTCTTGCCCTCCTCGGCCTTTTCCGCTGCTTCAACCTCTTCGCGTAACGCTTTTCGGTTTACTATTTTGCGCGCCATAGGTTCTCGTCATGCTTGGGACAGCAGATTACCTGGCAGGTATCGTACCCCATTTCGATCTCAATCGCCAGTTGGCCTCTGGGGAGCCGCGGGCGGCGGGCCCGGCGGCGGGGCACTCCCCCGCCCGGCGCGCAGATAGGCCGCCCGCTGCGCGCAATAGTCGTCCGCCGCCGGCAGCGGACACGGATCCGCAGCGGCATCCTGCGCCGCCTCGAACAACTGGCGGAGGAATGGCCGGCACCAACCGCAGCCCGTGCCGGCCCCCAGACACTCGGCCAGCTGCCCAGCGCGGCGGGGCGTCTGGACGCGCAGGAAATTCAGCAGCTTGCGGCGGCTGACGTGAAAACAGACACACAGATCGTCGTCCAGCTCCATGCGCGCTCCCGTGCCAGCGCCCTTCAGGCCGCGCGTCTGGCGTTTCCAATGATGGGTGGCAGCTCGAGCTGCCTCAGGATGTACTCCGCGGCACGGCGTGTGGCGCCCGGCTTGCAGAACCGCGCCCTGAGCTCCACCAGCTGATCGACCCGGCGACGGTATTCGGCCGGCGTCTGCAGCCAATGGATGACATGGTCCGCCAACTGGGCCGACTTGTCGCGGCAGGTCGGATACTCGGGAAACGGCACCAGCTCGGCACCCGGATGCCGCGGATCGTACGGGGCGTGCGTCAGGTCGAACCGGTCTTCGCAGGCCAGCAGGTTCACCAGGGTCATGTACTTGCACCGCAGAAGAAAATGCTTCGCCAGGAAGTACATGGGGCGGTGGACCCAATAGTGAATGACCGACGGCTTCGCATAATACATCAGCTCGAGCGAGACCGACCCGGAACAGGCCAGGCAGCAATCGCTCAGCTGAATCACTTCCGCCGTACGATTGACGAAGACCTCGATCGGGAGCCGGGTGCCGGCCAGCTGTGCGCGGGCCAGATCCGCCTGTTTATCATTGAAGCTGGCGATGGCGAAACGGGCCCCCGGGACCCGGGCAGCGATCCGGTCGGCAGCTCGGATGAAGGCCGGCAGGTTCGTCCGCACCTCCTGAGTGCGTGAGCCGGGCAGGATGCCCACCACGCGCTGGTCAGCGCCCACTGCGTGCCGCATCAAGAACGGGCGGTCCACCACCTGCCTGGTGAGTTGATCGAAATAGGGGTGCCCGACATACACCGCCGCGCACCCGCGCTCCCGATACCACTGCGCTTCGAACGGGAGCTTGCAGAGCACGTGATCGACCAGCCGGCGCATCTTGCGGATCCGCCAGCCTCCCCATGCCCACATCTGCGGGGCGCCGTAGTAGATCACCGGAATGCCGTGCTGCTTGGCTCGCCGCGCGATCCACCAGTTGAAGCCCGGGTAGTCGATCAGCACGACGGCGTCCGGCCGCTCGCGGCGGAAGTACTCATCCGCCTGGTGCACCAGGCGCCGGAACGTACCGAGGTTCGCCACCGCCTGAGCAAACCACATCACGGCCAGTTCGGTGAGGTCTGCCAGCAGGTCCAGACCCGCCGCCTGCATCCGCGGACCGCCAAAACCGACGGCCCGCAGCCCGGGACGCTGTTGCCGCAGCATCGCAATCAGATTCGCCCCGTGCAGATCCCCGCTGGGCTCTCCGACCGAGAAGAAAATGGTCGCAGGCTTGGTCGACATAGTCAGCATCCCATCCTTGGCAAGCTTGTGGGTCGATGGCGAGGCGAGAGTATCTCAAAACGCCCCGAAAAGGAACAGGTCAAAAGAGGCTAGTTCTCGGTGAGAATCTGCGCCGGGTCCTGCGCGATCGCTCCCAGCATCGGCAGGTAACTGGCCAGCATCGTGACGATCGGTGCCCCCAGGACGGTCAGGGCCAGCAAGCTGCTCGACGGCCGGAACAGGGCCAGGTTGTACTGCGCCGCCCAGTCGCCGGCGTGCAACAGCAGGCCATGCCCGCCCAGACAGAGCAGACCGGCCGCCACGCCGCCGAGCAGTCCGACCAGCAGCGCCTTGAGGAGGAATAGAGCGGCGATCTGGCTGGTCCGTTTGCCCAGCGCCCGCAGCAATCCGATCTCCGCCCGGCGCTCACACACGTTGAGCCACGTCACGATGCCCACCATGATGCCGGCCACCAGCACGACCAGCGGCAGCAGGACCGTCACCAGGCTTTCCAGCGTCTGCTCCCCGTGCGCGCGGTTCGCCCGGAGGATCCCCACCTGCTGCGTTCGGTTCGCCTTCAACAGACTCAGCTGCTCCGCGCGCTTCTGCGCGACGAGATCGCGCTGCTGCTCACGAGCTGTGGCCTGCGACAGATGCTCCGTCACCTTGGTATCGGGCAGCACCCCCTCCAATTCCCGGCGGATGGCCGAGATGCGGTTCCCCTTGCACTTGCAGCTCAGCGCCAGAATCTGATGGATCCGGCCCGGCTTGCCCACCAGCTGCTGCGCATCGTGCAGGTGCAGGATCAGCTGGAAGTCCTCGATGCCCCCCTGCTCCGGACGCACCTCCGCCACGCGGAACGCCGTGCCGAGAATCTCCAGCTCGTCGCCGCTGTCCAGCGTCCCGCTCTGGTTGACATCGGCCGCGGCCAGCTGGCTCTCGGACAGCGCGGTTGCCAGCTCGTACCCCACCACCACCGTCCCTGACTCGACCGGCTGGGCCAGATGCTGCTTCTCCATGTTCTTCTGGGAGTCGGTGAGCACCGGCAGCATGCCGACTAGCAGCACAACCGGTTGCCCGTGCCACTTGATCTTCTCCTGCAGCGTGGCCACCAGGTGCACAATCGTCTCGACCTGCGGCGCCGTGGCCAGCTTCTGGACATAGTCTTCCGGAAAATCCACCGCCACAGAGTCGGTATACAGATCGCTCAGCTTCGTGTCCCGGTGGACAATCCGCAGATTGACCCCCATGTCGCGCATGATCCGGATGGTCTTCTTGTCCAGCTCGGCCAGCATGCTGTCGGTCTCCTGCTGCATCGCGGTCAGCGCCGCGTCGGTTTCCTGTTGCAGCGACTGCAGCTGTTGCCGGGTGTCCGCCGCATAGCCGCTGAGGATCGTGGGACCGACGATAAACAGGATCGCCGCCACCACGATCACGACCAGACACAGCAGGAAGTTCAGAGGGCGGCCGAGGATCTCGGCCACCACTAACCGCGTAATGCGCATGAGAGGGGTCTCCCGGACACGTGGCGCTCACAACCGTTTCCGTGTTCAGCCTACCCGAGATCGCCGGCTCGTCAATCTGCAGTGCTGTCACGCTGGCCGGCGGCGAGCGTGCGCGGCGGCATGTTCCGGGCCTCCAGCAGCATTTCGAGATAGCTGCGTCGCTCCACCACCGCCAGTCCGAGTTCGGCAGCCAGCGCCACGAGCGACGCCTGAGCGTCCGCCAGCGCCGCGGCATCTGCCTGGATCTCCAGCTCCACGAACAGGCCCAGTTCCGCCACCTCGTCCAGCGTGGCTTCGACGTGCCACTGCCGCCAGCTGAACCGGGCGCAGCGGCGCCGCTTCCTGACCTCGGCCACGCTGCGAAACCCCAGCGCCTGCAGCAGCTGCACGTACTGCGGCGTCAACGCGGCTCCGGCCCCCAGCGGCAGCTCCAGCTCGTGCCGCGTCTTGGTGGCCCGATCGATCTTCGGCCCCTTGTAGGTCACGAGGTTAGTATCCCCCACCCGCCGGATGCGCAGCGCCTCGTCCGTCTG
>DAISIS010000257.1:0-8013 GCA_036821925.1 Pirellulaceae bacterium | reverse complement strand
GGTAGCTCGCGAGGCTCATAACCTCGAGGTCGCAGGTTCAAATCCTGTCCCCGCAACTTCAAGCCCCCGTTTCGAAATCACGAGACCGTGGGGTTATATGGAAGGCTGACGCCGAGAGTCGTCGGCCTTTTCGCGTTCCAGGGCCTGTTGTAGCAACGAGTTGCGACGAGGGGTTGCGACTCACGCTCTCGGCAGGCCGATCGCGCGCGACCCAGGCTGATCGAACGGCGGTACCCAAGCAGCCCCATTTTCGCCCCAAACTCTCGCCACTCTCACCGTCTGGCGCCGCCTGGGTTATGGAGGAGTTGCGAGCGCTCAATCGGTCGCAACCCCTGCACACTGCGCCAACCCGTGGTCGTCCGAATTCACCAGCCGTCGTCGGAAACGTTCGAGCCAGCCACATTCATCACGTTGAACTCACTCCGAGCACACGTCGATCTTGCCCAGCCTCCCACGCGCGCCCCGTGTACCCACGTCGAAGCCTGCCCTCGATTCGCACGGGCAGGGCAAACACCCTGCCCGTTTCTGTTGCGCGGATACCTTCTCGATTCTCTGTTGCGGGTTCCCTCTTGGCGATTCTCTGTTGCCGACGTTGCTTGCCACGTCGGTCCCTTGTTCTGTGAATCGAGTAGGTGATGCCCGATGAACCGGACATGAGCGGGGACTGGAGCACGGTCTAATCGACAAGACCCAATCGGGCAGTCGAGCGCGGCACAAGCGGCTGCTGTATCGACTGGCGAAAGTCGTTTTGCGATTTCGACCGACGCGGCTGCACTGTTGGCATCCATGACACCTTGACACATTGCGGGCGCGCGCAAGGACGGGGCGGTGGCGGCAAGTGTCAGTCTCCCTGCAACACATCGTCTCCGTACTCCCCCTTCGACACAACAACAATGGCGTCTTCGGCCGGATAGCGGGTCAGGTATTGATGGCCGGGAGTTGCGCCAGCCACAAGAGCGTCGATCAGCTTTGCCAAATAGTCCCAGCCTTCCGCAGTACGACACCACTCAAAGACTGGACCACTTGCATCTTTCACCCGCTGGATACCTTGTCGGGTACACCCTGTCTGTGCGAACATCGGTCCCGAGGATGCGAGAGTAATCCTTGTTCCGCCGAACGAAGCGACAAATGGTTGCTCCTGCAACTCGCATGGTCTACTCGGCGTTCGGCTCAGCCGTGCGAAAAGTTCCTGTAGACTACGGAAATCGGCATCCATTGGTCCGAAGATCATCACTCTGGGACCGTCTGATGCGTCGTAGTACGCCAGGCGCAGTCTTGACCCTATCTGCTCCATAACTGCCTCACGGAGTTCCAGGCGGATTGTGCGGAACGTTCTGCCAAGGCGAGTTCCATTCCGTCCAAGGGTTGTAATCCCAGTGTCCGTCTGCGTGCCATTTATCAGGCGCGTGCCATCGCCACTCGCCGCCTTGTGGGTCCCAGGGCCGCCAATTGCCTGCCGCTTCACCGGAGGGTGGTTCGATAGTCCAAGAGTCATTCCAGCCGGGTGGCTTTGGCGCACCGCCGGGTATTTCTCCTGGGGCGATTGGCACGGCATAGGCAGTCGCCGCCTGAGCGCCACCAATTCCGCCAACGAAACCGCCGCCGATGCCACCGATGATCTGTCCAAGTTCCCCACCCGGGGACCCCACATACGCTCCGACGGTGCTTCCAACGGTTCCGCCCACCAAGCCGCCGCCAACGCCTGCCATGGTTGAGCCACCGCCAACTGCCACGACACCCGTGCCGACAACCGCACCCGCACCCACTCCCGTGAGCCCGCCGACGCCAATGCCAATCATCCCATAGGCAATTCCATTGCCGACGCGCAGGTCAGCGTCCATTTCTGCTGGATGCCAAAGGTAGTGCCAGTAATCGTGCCAGAATCCCGCCAGCCCACTGGGATCGCTGCCAGCGACAGTCTGATTCAGGACATACCTCGCGACATTCCCATCCCCCGCCGCGAAGCCCAGCGGATCCTCGCTGATCCAGCGGCCGACGGCGGCATCGTAGTACCGGGCGCGATTGTACTGGAGTTTGGTGGCGGTGTCAAATTCCCGGCTCGTGAAGAGGTACCGCGTTTTGGACGTGTCGCCGCTCGTCACATTGCCGAAGGAGTCATATTTATAATGAGCCGCGATCGTGCCGTCCTGCTTGGCTAAGTCGCGGACTGTGCCCAAATGATCCACCAGAGGCCACAGGTTGCGGGCCGCGTCGCCGAGCGTCATGGAGAGATGTTCCTGCGCGAAGAGCTGATCAACCGCCTCGCCGTAGAGGTACCGCTTCGACATGGCGATGGCCTGTGCCCCGCTGCCGTCCGGATCGACGAAGTCCAGCACGACATTGCCGCCGTCATCCGACGCGAGGCCGTTGTGGATGTCATCGAGCACGTACCGTTCAATCACCGCGTTAGCCATGTCGAAGGGCGCCGACGTGTCGATCTTCCGGCCGATCCGCCGATCGAAGACGTCATAGACATACTCGACCACTTGGGTGGTCGTTCCCTGCGAGTTCTTGTCGGTCACTTTCGTGAGCCGGTTGTGGTAGTCCCATTCGTACTCCGTCACTTCGCCCGTCGCCGTCTTGGTGCGGGTGAGGCGATTGCCTTCGGCATCGTACGTGTAGCTGTACGTGCCGTCGTTCGTGAGCCGGTTATCCGTGCCGGTCTGGTAGCCGGTCATCGTCCGATTACCGTTCGCGTCGTACGAATACGTCTCGTTCGACTGATAGGTGTGCGTGGCCGATGTAAGTTGGCTGGTGGCGTCATAGCCATAGTTGCTCGTGCCGTCCTGGCCGATCATCTGCGTGATGCGCCCGAGGCCCGCGAACACGGCCGACGCCGCGGTGGCCGACACGCGCGGATCCGCGACCGTGGGAACATCGCCGAAATCCATCCCCGGGCTCGAGAGGCTATCGTACGTCCAGCTATACGGCGTGACGAGATTGGTGCCGCCCTTGGTGTAAGCCAGACCGGTCAGACGACCCAGCGTATCGTACGAGTAGCCGGCGGTCGCCACCTCATTTCCCGCACCACCATCCGTGTCCTTGTAGCGCGCGATCGACGTAAACTGACCGATGGCATTGTACGCCAGATCCACCCGCTTCTCCGCCACCGTGTTGCCGCCCTGGCCCGTCTGATCCACACGCGTCAATCGATCGAGCGCGTCGTGTGTGTAGGTATTGAGGAAGTCGGCCGTCCCAGCCACCGACGCCGAGAGACTGCTGCGATTGCCCGCTCCATCGTAGGCGCTGGTCAAGATCACGCGCGGCACGCCGGAGGTACCGTTGTTGTCCACGGTCAGGACGCGGCCGAGATTATCGTACGTCACCGCATAGCTGCTGTCCGGATCCGAGGCAGCCGTCAACTGACCGGCCGCGTCGTACGTGTACGCGAGCGTGCGCACCAGCGTCCCGTTGGTGGCCGCCGTGACGTCACCGTCCAACCGCGCTACGTTCGTATTCGCCTGGGCGCCGCCAAAGGTCACGGTCCACGGCCCGCCGGCATTGCCGGTCACTGTCACGTTGTCCACGCTCGTCAAGGTTTCGAGGGCCGTTTCGACCTGCGCGGCTGTGGCGTCGTACGCCAAGGGCGCAGTCACGTAGCCTGCAAACGCCAGGCGGAACGTGCCACCCGTGGCATTCGAGAGCGTGACCGTCTGCACTTCATCGCCGCCACCGCTCCCCTGGGTGTCCGTGGCTTCGATCTCCGTCTTGCCGCCCATTGCCGACACGCTCGTCGTGTCGATCGTCGTCTGCACCAGATTCGCGCCGCCCAGGGCGCCCTGGAACGCCAACTGCCATTCCTGGGCCGAGGACGTGTTCTGCAGCTTCGTCACCACCACGTCGCCCGGCGCGATGTTGCTGAGCGCTTCGAGCGCCGTTTGCACCTGCGCGGCAGTGGCGTTGTAGGCAATCGCCGCGGTAGTTTGGCCATTATAGCTGAGCGTAAACGTGCCGCCGTACATGGTCATGGCCGTGACGCCCACACGCTGCACTTCGTTGACACCGGCACCGCCCTGGGTGGTCGTGGCGATGGCTAGCGACGGCAGGGGATCCGCGCTCGCGCGCCATTGCTCGCTGGTCCGCTGTCCCAAGAGATCGTAGCCGAACTGCAGCACGCGGCCGTTGCGATCGCGCACGCGCGTCAAGTCACCCAGCGCGTCATACTGGTACGAGCGCCACTGACTGCCTTCGTTGGTTTCAATGGTGAGTCGCCCTATACCGTCGTAGGCATACGTCGTCTCGTTGCCGACCGGGTCAGTCAGACTCAGGAGATTGCCGGCGGCGTCGTACGTATAGCTGAGTAGTCCGCCCCCGGGCTGCGAGACCGACGTCAGACGCTGGAAGTAATCATACCCGTACGTCGTCACCGGGGCCGTGAGCGGTCCCCCGCCGTCCGGATCGGGCGCTGTGACGGAGGTGACCAGATCAAGGGTGTTGTAGGCATACGTGGTCTGATTCCCCAGTTCGTCGGTGACCCCCGTGCGCCGGCCGCGACTGTCGTATTGATACGTCACGTCCCGCCCCAGCGGATCCGTCACCTGACTCAAGAGCGCATGCGCTCCGTAAACATAGCTTGTCACCGGCGCCGGGAGCGGCCCGCCGCCGTCCGGATCGGGCCCGGTCATCTGCGTCTGCCGCTGCAGGGCGTCATATTGCCACGATGTGACATGGCCGCCGGCGTCTGTCTGTGTCAGCCGGCTGCCCAGCGCGTTATAGGTGGAGGACTCGACCGGTGCAGAGAGTGGGCCGGCTCCGTCCGGATCGGGGCCGGTGACACTCAGCACGCGCCCCTCATGGTCGTAGGTGTACGAGGTAACGCGGCCCAGTGGATCCGTCTCGCTCGCCATTCGCCCGGCGTTATCGTAGGTCCTGCCGAGCGTGGCTGCCGTCAGCGATCCGGAGCCATCGGGATCCGGCAGCGTGACCTGCGTGATGCGGTCACGGCTGTCATACGCCGTAGCTGTATGCCGCAGCTGCGTCTCTTCCACATCGACAAGTCGGCCCTGGCGATCATAGGTGTACTTGAGCCACGAGCGGAATTGCGGCCCGGTCGTGTTAGGATCTTCCCCATCCGGATCGGGCAGCCACTGGGTGGTCACCAGCCCGCGCGCATCATAGACATATTTCGTGCTGTAGCCCCGCGGGTCGATCTCGGTCGCCAGCAGTCCGGTCGGACCGTACTCGTAGCAGGTCGTCAGCTTGGGAGCCCCGCCGGGCGGCGCGACGGTCGTACTGCGATCGACTTGCGTCACTTGATCGCGCCAGTTGTAGGCGTACTGGGTCGTATTGAAAGACACGTCCGTGATCTTGGTGAGCCGGTCCAAGTTGTCATAATCGTATGTCCACGCCACGACATCGCCCTGGTACCACATGGACGTGCGTCGGCCGGCCGCGTCGTACGTGAACTGCAACGGCACCCCGCTGTAACTTGGCTCGCCCATCGACAGCAGGTGTCCTCCAGAGTCATAGCCATAGGTGGAGCAAGGCCGCGGCAGGGGGCCGGCCCCATCGGGGTCAGGCTGGTACTTGTGCGTCAGGCGGCCGCGGTTGTTGTATTCGTAGTCGGTCACGTTCCCCAGCGCATCGGTCTCTTGCGTAAGCAGGTTCACCGCATTGTACACGTAGGTGGTTTGCGCGCCTACGCGATCCGTCCGGCTCGTAAGGCGGTCCAGCGCATCGTAGACGAAGCTCGTGGTGTGCGACAGCTCATCGGTCTCACTCGTGCACATGTCGGCTGTGTTGTAGCCGAACATGCGTGTTGTGCTGTCGGGATTCGTGATGGTGGTCAGACGCCCATAGCTGTCAAAGGCATATGACGTCGTGGCGGCTGCCAAAGTGCCGGCCCCATCGGGGTCCGGTGTCGTGATACTGGTGCGCTGGCCGCGGCTATTGACGGTGTAGCTCGTCACGTAACTGGCCGCATCCGTGAAGCTGGTCTGATTGCCGGCCGTATCGTACCCGAAGGATGTGCCGTGGCCGAGTTCATCGGTGGCCGTCGCGACTTGGTTGAAGGACGTCGTGTACGTCCACGTGGCCGCGTAGCCGTCGGGATTCTGGCGATAGACCAGATTGCCCAGCGTGTCATATCCATAAACGGTGACGGGGCTCGTGGCCGAGCCCGCGCCATCCGGATCGGCGCCGGTGAGCCGGATCACCAGGCCATCGGCGTTACGCTCCGTGAGCGTCGTATGGGACAGGGCATCGATCCACTCCGTGACGTTCCCAAAACGATCGGTGCGGAACGTACTCGTGCCCGTGGCCTCCAGCGCTACGGAGCCCGTAGGATTGGCCACGGAAAGAGTGTTACCCGAAGTGCCCGTCGGCAGCCCCACCGTCACGAGCGCCGTGCGGTTCCAGGTGGACGAATCCGGCTGCGAGATCGTCGTGAGCCGGCCATGTGTCCCGTAGGCGTAGCCGGTGCTCTGGCTCAGCGCATTGGTCGCGCCCGTGAGACGATGGCTTGTGAGGTCGTAGCTGAAGGTCGTGACCGGTGCGGTGAGGGAACCGGCACCGTCCGGGTCCGGCTGCGTGATGCTCGTCAGGCGGCCGCTGCCATCGTAGGCGAGCGACGCCGTGCGGCCGGCAAAGTCGGTCACGGACGTCAGGCGTCCGCTCGTGTAGGTGAAGGTCGTGTTGCGCCCAAACGGATCGGTGATCTGGGTCACCAGTCCATTGGTATACGAGTAGCTGATCGTGTTGCTGTTCGCGTCGACGCGGGAGGTCAGGAGGCCGCCTGAGGAAAAAGTCACCTGGTCGCCATGCGTATCGGTGAGCGTGTAGGTCTGATTGGCGTTCTTCACCAGCGTCGAGTACGTGTCATCGCCTTCCGCATGGAGATAGCCGCCCGTGCCGTTGTCGGCAAACCACAAACTCGTGCCGTCGCTACGGACCAGCAGCACCCCGCCGGCCTGCGCATAAAGCTGATCCAGCCCCGTAAGCTGCCAGCCGCGGCCGAAGGGCGCCGTCGCGCTATTGCGATTCACCACGTTCGTGCTGCCGGTAAAGGCATGCACCGTAGGGATGCCGGAGAGCGTGGTGGTTACGTCCATCTGCCAGCTATAACGCCCGGTGGCCAAGGCCGATGTGTTGGCTTGGATCGCAAACCGCAGGCTGCGACCAGGGGACAGCCCGGAGGTGCTGTAACCGTAGTTCGTCCCAGCGGTGCCGTTGAACGTCAGCTGCGCCGAGATGGCACTGGGGATACTGCCGCCCAGCAGCTTGGTGTCGACTGCCACGATGGCGTTGGCCTGCGTGTTTGACTGGTAGGTGAGCGTCACGCCGGGCGTGAGAGGCTCCACGCGTGCGAGCGACCCGTCGAGCAGCGACAGATCCTGCGGCGCGCCGTCCTGGTTGGTGCGCGGTCCCAGGTAGCCGCCCACGGCGATCAGTGCTTCGACCGTGTTGCTGTGGGCCGAGCCATCGCTCACCCGGTACGTGAACGAGTCGAACCCGCGATAGCCGCTGGTGGGCGTGTAGGAGAACGTGCCGTTGGTTTGGAAGTTGCTCACGGAGCCGTGACTCGGCCCGGATACCAGCGACGCGCTGATCGCACTACCTTCCGGATCCCAGTCGTTGGCCACCAAAGTCGTGCCCTGCGTGGTCACCGTGAGCGTCGTGTTCTGCGGCGTCGTGTACCACGGATCGGGCATCGCCACGGGGGCGCCGTTGAGGACCACACGCGGCTCCAAGCGTTCGATCAGAGACACTCGCTGGCTGCTGTGTCGTCGCTGGCGTGCTCGGCGCACCGCCTCGATGCCTCGCCCCCACAGTCCCTGACGTCCCTGGTGAAGCTTAGATTGCCGCCGCATGGACCCACCCCTTTCCACTTACTCTCATCACGAGAAACTTGGTGCGTGCCAGTCGCAAGGTCGGGCGCGCCCCATCAGCGCTGGCGACCCGCAGCTGGGGTAAATGGGGCCTTCCGTGGCGAACCGGCGCGGCTGGGCCTGCGAGGCTCTTAGGACCGGCGAATCAATAAGTGTCGGGTTTACTGCGGTATCGCGACGTAGTTCC